>NZ_JBQEDL010000022.1:52688-71783 GCF_052106715.1 Gordonia sp. (in: high G+C Gram-positive bacteria) | reverse complement strand
TCATCGGCGAGGCTTACGATCTGATGCGTAAGGCGCTCGACCTTCCCGTCGACGAGATCGCCGACGTCTACCGCACGTGGAACACCGGCGACCTCGACTCCTACCTGATCGAGATCACCGCCGAGGTCCTCGCACAGGTCGACGCCACGACCGGTAAGCCGCTCGTCGACGTGATCGTCGACGCCGCAGGACAGAAGGGCACCGGTCGTTGGACCGTCAAGTCGGCGCTCGATCTCGGCATCCCGGTCACCGGTATCGGCGAAGCGGTCTTCGCGCGTGCACTGTCGAGCGCCGGCGACCAGCGCAAGCAGGCGCAGGGACTCGCCTCCGGCACGCTCGCCGCGGCTCCGACCGACAAGGACGCGTTCGTCGAGGACATCAAGAACGCGCTGTACGCATCGAAGGTGGTCGCTTACGCGCAAGGCTTCGACCAGATCAAAGCGGGCAGCGTCGAACACGGCTGGGACGTCAAGCCCGGCGACCTCGCGACCATCTGGCGCGGCGGCTGCATCATCCGCGCGAAGTTCCTCAACCGCATCCGTGACGCGTACGCGGAGAACGCGGAACTGCCGAGCCTGTTGCTCGATCCGTACTTCCGCGACGCCGTCGAGAACGCCGTCGACAGTTGGCGACGTGTCGTCTCCACCGCGACCCTAATGGGCATCCCGGTACCGGCGTTCGCGTCGTCGCTCTCGTACTACGACGGCCTGCGCGCCGAGCGTCTGCCCGCAGCCCTCGTCCAGGGGCAGCGCGACTTCTTCGGCGCCCACACCTACCGCCGGACCGACAGAGAGGGTTCATTCCACACTCTGTGGAGCGGCGACCGCTCCGAAGTCGAGGCGTAGGCGGGGCAATCGCCACACGTTGAGCCTGATTCTTCACGCGCTGATCGAGCGCTCCTCGCGCGGTGAGCGAGGCTCTCTTACGCGCTGATCGAGCGGAGTCGAGATCCCGGTCTCGACTCCGCTCGACCAGCGGACGGGAGCGCTGGTCTCGACTCCGCTTGACTAGCGGACGGGAGCGCTGGTCTCGACTCCGCTTGACTAGCGGTTGGGCGAAGCGTCAGTAGGCTGGGGCGATGACCACAGTCGGGGAGATCGCCGAAGCGAAGTACGTCATGTTGACCACCTATCGGAAGACCGGCGAGTCCGTGGCGTCGCCGTTGTGGGCGGTCCGGGACGGAAACGACCTCGTCATGTGGACCGTCCGCGACTCGTGGAAGGTCAAGCGACTCCGCCGCGACAACCGGGTGCTCGTCCAGAAGTGCGACGCGCGTGGATCCAAGGCCGTGGGGCCGCAAGTCGCGGGGATCGGAACAGTGAACGACGACGGTTCCCGGGCAGGCGACCTGATCGTCAAGAAGTACGGGATCTTCGGTCGACTGACTGTCCTGGGCTCACGACTTCGACGCGGGGCAGCGGGAACCGTCGAGGTCCGCGTTCACGACGTGGTCTGACTGCGAGACTGTTGCCGGTTACGAGTCGGTCAGCAGGTCCATTGCGGCGCGTACGTAACTCTGTGCGGCGAACACCAGCTCCGACAGTCCGACGGACTCGTCGGGCTGGTGAGCCTGAGTGTTGATATCACCGGGGCCGAGCACCACGGTGGGAATGCCGAGCGAAGTACTGATGAAACCGCCGTCGCAGGCGGCCGTCCAGCCACCGACCGGAGCGTCGAGCGCGGCCCTCGACGCCGCCGACACCAATGGATGATCGTCGTCGGTTGCGAAGCCGGGCAAGAACATCGTCGGCGTGACCTCAACGTCGATCCCGTCGACGATGATCCCAGCGGCATGGATGTCCGCAAGCAGCCGATCCCGGATCTCGTGGACGTCCTCGCCGGGCATCAGTCGTCGGTCCACGCCGAGTGAGCACGACGGTGCGACCACCGAGATGCCTTGTCCGCCCTGGATGGTTCCGACGTTCCACGTGCCGAAGCCGAGGAGTGGATCCGGTTCGGCGGCCAGTCTGTCCTGGTCGGCGCGGATCACATCGATGACGCGGGCGGCGGCGTCGATGGCGCTGACACCGTCGCTCGGCCGTCCCGAGTGGGCGGCGCGCCCGGTCACCTCGATCTCGAAGTACGACGCGCCCCGGCATCCGCGCACGACTTCCATCCGGGTCGGCTCGGCGACGATGCACCCCGCGTAGGTCTCGACTCCGCTCGACCGGCCACGGGGACTCGACCGGCGGTAGAGATTCGGATTCTCGACCAGATGACGCACGCCCGTGCCGTGCTCCTCCTCGTCGACCGTGACGACCAATTGGACCGGGCCCGAGGGTGCGAGCCCGAAATCGCCGGCCCGCGACAACGCCGTCATCGCCGCGACCACCGCGGCGATCCCGCCCTTCATGTCCGACGCGCCGCGTCCGATGATCAGATCGCCGTCCCGGCGGGGCACGAACGGATCTGCCGACCATCCCGGCCCGGCGGGCACCACGTCGGAGTGACCGAGGAACATCAGACCCGGGCCGGTGCCTGCGTTCGGGGTGGCCGCGACGAGGTTCGGACGTCCCGGAGCGGCCTCGACGACGTCTACTGCGAACTCGGCGGCGCGGCACGCGTCGGCCAACACGGCCGCCGTCGACGCTTCCGTCCCGCCGGGGTTGACGCTCGGCTCGGCGATCAACGCGCAGGTCAGCGCTTCGATTGCCGTGGCGTCGACCGTCTCAATCAGCGCGGCGATGGCGTCGTCGCGTCGTTCGGTCATCGGGTTCCCTTCGGCGGCGTTCGAGTCGTGCATGGTTCGCGGGACGTTCGATAGTAGGATATCGGTGATGACCATTGTCTATTTCGTGATTGCGGCGCTCGCACTGGCCGGTGCGGCGGTTCTGTTGTGGCTTGACCGTAACCGGTCCGAACAGGTCCACCACCAGCGTGCAGTGTGGGGCGAGACGCACTCCTTCAAGTTCCGCGACAGCGACAGCAAGCTGCGCACCGTCTTCAAGCGTGCCGCCATGGACGCGCCGGACCACGTGCAAGTGCGCGACGTGGCTTACGGCGTCTACGAGGGCGCCGAAGCGGTCGTGTTCGACCTGGAGGAGACCGCCACCGTGGTCGCCGTCCGACGTCCGGCCGCCTCGTCGGTCACCGTCGACCTCCGGTACGAAGACGTCCTCGCGCCGGCTGAAGACGATGTCGACCTCCTCGGCGCGATGGGCTCGCGTGTCATGTTCGCGAGCAATCTCGACGCCGCGCGCCGGGTGTGCGATCGCCGCATGGTGACGCTCGCGACGGAGGCGCCCGACTACCTCGAGATCCTGTGGAACGAAGGCAACTGGGTCCTCGGCTCGATGCCGGTCACCACCGACGATGAGCGACTCGACGTCGCACTCGACTCGGTTCGCCGCTTCGCGGATCTGCTGCGCGTGCTGCCGCCCGCCGTCGATCCGCAGGATTCGCCGGACCCGCGCGACCCGCACGGCCCGATCCGGGAAGAGCTCGCGGACGAGAAGACGGAGTCGTTGCGCGACAAGGAGCGCCGTCGCCGCGCCGAAGCCGCTGAGGCGGCGAGATTAGGCGATGCAGGCCACAATGAGTCGTTGCTCGACAAGACCCCGCGCCCGCCGACACGTCCCGCTGCGCGGCCCGCACCCGCATCGGACGAGCCGTCCCGCGTGGAGCCGTTCCGTAGGCCCGCACCGCAGCCCGGTGCTCCGGACCCGACTCGGCCGACGCCTGCTCCGCGTGCGCCTCGCATGGATCCGCCGAACCTCCCGCCGCTGAACGATCCGCGCAGCCGCTGACGCGTCGCGCACTCATTCGAAAAGGACACCGATGTCGGACGCCGCCGCTGCCCGCGCACGCCTGGCCGAACTCGTCACCGAACTCGCCGTCGTCCACGGCAAGGTGACCCTCTCGTCCGGAAAAGAAGCCGACTACTACGTCGATCTGCGACGTGCCACGCTGCACCACGAAGCGAGTCGACTCATCGGCACGCTGATGCGTGAGCTGACCGCCGACTGGGACTACGCGTCTGTCGGTGGTCTCACCCTCGGTGCCGACCCGGTCGCGACGTCGATCATGCACGCCGACGGCCGCTCGATCGACACCTTCGTCGTCCGCAAAGCCGCGAAGACGCACGGTATGCAGCGTCGCATCGAGGGGCCGGACATCGCTGGCCGCAAAGTCCTTGTCGTAGAAGACACTTCGACTACGGGAGCGTCGCCGTCGCAGGCTGTCGAAGCCGCACGCGAAGCAGGCGCAACAGTCGTCGGCGTCGCAACAGTCGTCGACCGCGCGACCGGCGCCGATGAGGTCATCGCCGGGCTCGGGGTTCCGTACCGTTCGCTGCTCGGCCTGGCCGACCTCGGTCTTGCCTGACTTCGACCCCGAGGACGTGGACGGCGCAGGCTCCCCGAATCCGGACAGTGCAGGCCCCACCGAGTGGGCGACCGGCGTCGCGCCGACCGTCGGGGTCGGTCCGTGGGCGGCCGAACGTCCCGGCGTCGCTGCAGACGATCCGCGTCTCGACCCGGATTTGGTCGCCGACGGTGACCGTCGCAACGTAGTCGACGCGTATCGCTATTTCTCGCGAGAGGCGATCGTCGCCGACCTCGACACCCGCCGCCACGACTTCCACGTCGCCATCGAGAACTGGGCGCACGACTCCAATATCGGCACCGTGGTCCGCACTGCGAATGCCTTCCTCGCCGCCGAAGTCCACATCGTCGGGCGGCGTCGTTGGAATCGACGCGGCGCGATGGTCACCGACCGGTACCAACATCTGCGCCACCACGAGAACGTCGATGACCTCGTGGCGTGGGCGCGCGAGAATGACCTCGTGGTGGTCGCTGTCGACAACACTCCGGGCGCGTCCCGTTTGGAGACCGTCGAGCTTCCGCGCCGCTGCGTCCTGCTGTTCGGCCAGGAGGGGCCCGGCGTCAGCGAACAGGCGCAGGAGGTCGCGGCGATGACGGTGTCGATCGCTCAGTTCGGATCGACTCGCAGCATCAACGCGGGTGTGGCCGCGGGAATCGTCATGCACCGTTGGATCGCGGCGCACGCGGATCTCGATCAGGCGTGGTGAGGGGTCGGGCCGGGCGGCCTCGTCAGCTCCGTGTCAGTTTGAGGACTGGGATGACGCGGACACCTTTTGTCTTCTCCTCGTACTCGGCGAATCCAGGGTAGCGACTGGCCTGCTCGGCGTAGATTCGGTCGCGGTCGGCGCCGGTCACCTCGGTGACCGTCACGTCGAACGTCTCGGTGCCGATCTCGACCGTCGCGCGACCCGCATCGACGAGGTTGTAGTAGTACGCGGGGTTCGTCGGCGCCCCGGCTTTCGACGCGAAGATGTAGACGACGGCGGGATCGTCGTCGTCCGGCAGGTACATGAGCGGGGCGACGCTCTGTTTGCCCGACCTTCGGCCGACGTGGTGGATGAGGATCATGGGGGCGCCTTCGAACGGTCCGCCGACCCGCCCGTCGTTGGCTCGGAACTCTTCGATGATCTGCGTATTCATATCGCTCACCGGTCGGACACTACGCGAGTAGTGAAATGAGTCACAATCCAACGTCGCCTCTTCCATGGTTAAGTCGAGTGACTGACTATTGACGAGTGTGCCGTACGGCACAAGAACATGTGAGGAGGTGGTCTTTCGCGACCGATGGTCAGCCGGTTGTCACCGGTGCCGACCACAAGCCGACGAGTCCGTCGACCATTGCATCTGAGAATCCCTGCCACGACGTCGAGTCGGAGGCTCCGAGTTCGTTCCTTCTGCGTTCGAAGTCGGCGAAAGTCGTGATCAGGATGTTCTGCGTCATCAGGTTGCGAACTCGAACTGTCTCCTCCGCGAGCGGAGGCAGCGCCGCGTACATGCCCGCCAACGTCACCGCGAGCGACTCCGATCGTGCCGCTTCGGTGTACAGGACGGGCGCGGTCGCCGGACTGGTGGCCATCGCCAACCAGAACTGACCGAAGTAGCTCACGCCGGGCCCGGTCCCGATGTACTCCAATTGCGGCGCGATCAGGCACCGCAGCCAATCTCGCAACTCCGTCGATGTCCCGATGTCGTCGATGTTTCGCTGTCGGATGACATCGAGACGTTCCACGTGCATGCGCAGCAGCGTGCGCAGAAGCTCTGTGCGCGAACCGAAGTGGTATCCGACTGCGTAGTTGTTCGCCTGGCCAGCGCCCTCGCTGATCTGGCGGTTCGACACGGCGTCGAGACCCTGCTCGGCGAACAGACGCTCGGCGCACGCGAGTAGGCGTTGACGCGTCTCCTCGGCCTTCACTCCCCGGTCCTTCACACCCCGATCACCGCTCACCCGTACCCCTTCGTTCGCTTCATTGTTCCCCATCGAAAGGTTCCTACGTCGCATGCCCGTCTCACGTCGAACATTTCTCGCCGGTGCCCTGGCCGCCGGATCGTCTGCTGCAGGGCTCGCGATGAGTCCGCACGCGAGCGCGGCGCCGCGCCGTGTGCGGACCGAGACATCGGATCACCGCGTCATCGTCGTCGGCTCCGGCTTCGGCGGAGCGGTCACCGCGTTGCGCCTCACGAGGGCAGGTGTGCGGGTGCTGCTTCTCGAGCGAGGCCGCGAATGGAAGACCGGGCCCAACGCCCGCACGTTCCCCAGTCCCACCAACCCGGACAAGAGGATGTTGTGGCATAAGAGCGCGCCGACGCTGTTCGGTCGCCCGTTCTCACCGGAACCGTACGCAGGCCTTGTCGACGCAATGGTCGGTGACAACATGACGGCGGTGACGGCGGCCGGGCTCGGCGGCGGAAGCCTTCTCTACCAAGGGATGTCACTCGAGCCGGCAGAGCACGTATTCAACGAGTACCTGCCCGAACAACTCGACTGGGTCCGCATGCACGCCACCTACTATCCGCGCGTATGGAAGATGCTGCAGTTGCAGACCGCACCCGATTCGCTCATCCGCACTCCCGAATACAAAGCGGCGCGGCTGTTCGCGTCGCGAGCGCGTAAGGCCGGGCTTCCGGTGTCGAAGATTCCAATGCCGATCGACTGGCGGTACGCGCTCGATGAGATCGCAGGCAAGATGCGGCCATCGTACACGGACGGCTCCGGTGCGCTCGGCGTCAACAACGGTGGCAAGCACAGCGTCGACACCAACTACATCGCGCAGGCTCGAGCCACCGGGCTACTGACTGTCGCGACCCTGCACGAGGTGTCCGAGGTGACACAGACGAAGGACGGGCGGTGGAAACTGGCGGTGACGCAGACCGATGAGAACGGTGATCCGGTCGCGCACAAGACCATGACCGCACGAGCCCTCGTGATGTCTGCGGGCAGTGTCCACACGACGCGGCTGCTGCTGCGTGCACGTGAGGCAGGCGGTGTCGACCTGCCCGACGCGCTCGGCACCGGGTGGGGGACTAACGCAGACCGCATCTACGTGTGGAGCAATCCGAACTTCGATTTCGGCGCCACCCAGGGTGGCCCCGTCGTGTTCGGCAGCTTGAACTGGGACCGGGCCGACTCTGCGCATACCGTGATCCAGGCGTCGATCCCGTCGTTCGGCGTCGACGTGCACAGCACCATGATGGTCGGGTACGGCGTGAGCCGGTCGCGCGGCGGTCTGCGATACGACGCGTCCACGGGCGATTCCCACCTGTACTGGCCCGCGGACGGCGACCGAAGGATCCAGTGGGGGCACATCCATCCGACGGCGACCAGGATCGCAGGCGGAGGATCGGTGCTCACCGATTCCAACCGCTTCCTCGACACCACGTGGCATCCTCTCGGCGGAGCCGCGATGGGAGCGGTGTGCGACCTGGAAGGGCGCGTGCACGGCCAGAAGGGGCTCTACGTGATCGACGGCGCGCTGATCCCCGGAACCGCGGGCGCCTGCAATCCGTCGATGACGATCGCCGCCGTCGCCGAACGCGCACTGGACCGCATCGTCGCCGCCGACGTCGGCTCGATCATTTGACGCGGAGCGTTCGCGTCACCGGACCGAGTCGGGACTCGACCCGGTCGAACACGTCGGCCAACTGGATCGGATCGTCGACGTCCGCGACGAGTGCGACCGTGTACCCGGAGCGGCCGACCATGAAAGGGACCACTGAACGGTAGTCGCGGCCGACGATCGCCACCGGTCGGCCCGTTGACGTCAGCTCATGTGCGAGTCGGGAGGCGGTGTCGTCATCGATGACGAGCAACGGAATATCGGCCGGGGAAATCGTGTGATTCTGCATGCCTCAACGATCTCGCCCGAACCTTGGAACTGCCCTGCGGTTCGTGTGTGCATCGGCTGGGAGGTCTCGACTCCGCTCGACCAGCAGAGGTCCGCTCGACCGGCGGTGGTCTGATCGACCGGCGGTGCCCGGGTCTCGGACTCCGCTCGACCAGCAGAGGTCTGCTCGACCGGCGGTGGTCTTACTCAGCAGCGACCGCGTCGTCCTCGTTCTTGCCGTTACGGCGGCGGCGGAGCCACTCGAAGACCATCGGCAGTACCGAGACGAGAACGATCACGATGAAGATCGGCTCGATCAACTTCTGGACGATCTCGAACTGGCCGAGCCAGTAGCCGAGCAGGACGATGCCCGCACCCCAGACGATGGCACCGACGACGTTGTAGACGGTGAAGACCGCGAACTTCATACGCGCGGCACCCGCGACGATCGGGGCGAGCGTGCGCACGATCGGCACGAAGCGGGCCAGGAAGATCATGATCGGCCCGTGCTTCTCGAAGAACTGATGCGCCTCGTCGAGATAGCGCTGCTTGAGGAAGCGGGCGTCGGGTTTGAACATCGACGTACCGACGTAGCGGCCGATCCAATAGCCGATCTGCCCGCCGATGATGCCGGCGATCGGGACTCCGATCAGCAGCGGCCACAACGTGAGCCCCGAGTCTGCGACCTTCTCGGCGTGCTCACCGGTTTGACTGCCTGCAGCGATGAGTCCGGCCACGAACAGCAGAGAGTCGCCGGGCAGAACCGGGAACAGCACACCGGACTCGATGAGGATCACGAGGAGAAGGCCCCAGAACGCGACGGGCCCGAAATATCCGATCAGGTTGAACGGGTCCATGAAGCCGGGCATCAATGCCACATTCGAGGTGGTCTCGGCGAGAAGAGTGTCGATCACAGGCCCCAACCCTACCGGTGAAACCTTCCAGAAACCTTAAAGCGCCCGGTGGTGGGGTGTGACACCGAACCGAACGTGACCTGGCAAACTGTGGAGGAACCCCGTAATACAAAGTGGAGACCTCCACCAGGCTCGACAGGACGTGAGTATGCCCATCGCAACACCCGAGAAGTATGCAGAGATGCTCGCCAAGGCGAAGAACGATGGTTACGCCTTCCCGGCCATCAACTGCACGTCGTCCGAGACGATCAACGCAGCCATCAAGGGCTTCGCCGATGCAGGCAGCGACGGCATCATCCAGTTCTCCACCGGCGGAGCCGAGTTCGGTTCCGGCCTGGGAGTCAAGGACATGGTGACCGGCGCGGTCGCACTCGCCGAATTCGCGCACGTCGTCGCCGACAAGTACGACGTGTCGATCGCGCTGCACACCGATCACTGCCCGAAGGACAAGCTCGACGGCTTCGTGCGTCCGCTCATCGAGATCTCCCGTGAGCGCGTCGCCAACGGACAGAACCCGCTGTTCCAGTCGCACATGTGGGACGGCTCGGCCGTGCCGATCGACGAGAACCTCGAGATCGCGAAGGAACTGTTGGCCGCAGCCAAGGCTGCGAAAATCGTCCTCGAAGTCGAGATCGGTGTCGTCGGAGGTGAAGAGGACGGTGTCGAGAACGAGATCAACGAGAAGCTGTACACGTCGGTCGAAGACTTCGAGAAGACCGTCGATGCCCTCGGAACCGGCGAGAACGGCCACTACCTACTCGCCGCGACCTTCGGCAACGTGCACGGCGTCTACAAGCCGGGCGGCGTCAAACTGCGCCCGGCCGTCCTCAAGCAGGGCCAGGACGCGGCCACCGCCAAGCTCGGTCTCGACGCCGAAGCGAAGCCCTTCGACTTCGTCTTCCACGGTGGGTCCGGATCGCTCAAGAGCGAGATCGAAGAAGCCGTCAGCTACGGCGTCATCAAAATGAATGTCGACACCGACACCCAGTACGCCTTCACTCGGCCGATCGCCGGACACATGCTTGGCAACTACGACGGCGTGCTGAAGATCGACGGCGAAGTGGGGAACAAGAAGGTTTACGACCCGCGCAGCTACCTGAAGAAGGCTGAAGCGTCGATGACCGAACGTGTCGTCGAGGCCTGCAACGACCTCGGATCGACGGGTAAGTCGATCGGTCGCTGACCGACTTTCCGAGACACAGCAGAAGGGGCGCCCGATGATTCGGGCGCCCCTTCTGCTGCGTCTGCTCATGCCGTCGGCCCAGTTCGGCCGCTCGGTCAGTTCAGTTTGGTGCAGACCTTCCAGTCGCCGTCGACCTTGTGCAGGGTGATCTGCGCGGGCACCTTCTTACTCGAGTCGCTCGTGTTGTACATGTCGACGCCCGCCCGAGCGGTGTCCCCGTCGATCGACACCGAGTTGACCTCGTCGAACGTCATCAGCTCGTTGCGAGACTTCTGAGTGTCGTACGCCTTGGAGAAGTCGTCGTCGGAGACCGATGTGTAGTACTTGTTCTCGTCGCCGCACGTGATGTCGCGCAGCTCCGACAGATCGCCGTCGTTCATCGCGTCCTGGTACGAGGAGGCTGCATCGGCGACCTCGGACTCCGGAGAATTGCCTGCGAACAAGTAGAACGCGCCGACAACGATGGCGGCGACGACAATGAGTGCCGCGATCAGGCCTGCGATCAACTTGCCGCGGCCCCTCTTCTCGCCCGCACCGTCTGACGGTGCGATCACCTGCGGAGCGGCCTGAGACTTCGGCTTGGCCTGCTGCTGAGGCTGAGCCTGCGGCGCCTGGGACTGAGCCTGTGGTGCCGGGGGGCGGGGTTCGCCCTTAGGTGCCCGCTCGTCCGGCGACGCGTCCGAGGCCGGCTTCTTCTGGGTGCTGATCTTCGCCGTCGCAGCACCCGCGGCCGCGGCTGCGGCTGCGGGCGCGGCGATCTGCGCAGTCGGTGTGGAATCCGAGTCGTCGGGCTCGTCGTCGGAGTCCTCGTCAGGGGAGTCTTTCGAGTCAGCGTCTTTCGAGTCGGGGTCTTTCGAGTCGGGGTCGGCCTCGTCCGCTTCGGTCTCTTCGACGTCGGTGTCCTCCGCGTCGTTCTCGTCCCCGTCGGCGACGTCGTCGGCCGAGGCGACATCGACCGACTGCTCCACGACAGCAGCCTTGGCCGGAGTCTCCGTTTGTTCCCGGTCGTCGGACTCGGGAGCCTTCGCGGACGTCGGTTCGCCGACGACGGTCTCCTCGGCCAGCCCGGTGGTCTCCTCGCCGGACTCGCTGGTCTCCTTGGCGGACTCGGTCTCGTCGCCATCGGAGTTTTCGGTGCCGTCTTCGACGTCGGAGCTCTCGGTGCCGTCTTCGACGTCGGAGCTCTCGGTGCCGTCTTCGACGTCGGGGGTCTCGGAGCCCTTCGCTGCCGCTGCGCCCGCGACGCTGGCGGGAATCTTGAACGCGCGCGTCGGAGACTCGGAGCTGCCGCCCTTCGGCTCGGGAGCCTTCTTCTCGTCGTCGCCGAGCTTCACCACCGGGGTCGGTCCCTGTCCCGACGTGCCCTGTCCCGACGTGCCCTGTCCCGACGTGCTCTGTCCCGACGTGCCCTCGCTCTTGACCGACTCATCCTCGGTGGAGTCGCTCGCGGTCGACTCCGCGCTCTCGGGCCTGGTCTCTTCCGGCGTCTTCGCGTCGCTGCGCGACGCGTCGGACGCCTTCTCTCGGCGTGCACGGAAGGCGCCGACCACCTTGTCGATGGCGGCTGGTTTTTCTTTATCAGAATCAGGCATCTGACTCAATCCTGTATCGCGTCGAGGTTGAAAGCGCGCGAGGCGCGATGTCGAGACTATCGAATGACTGCCGCTGCGGTCTCCTCGGACAGCCCGGATGAATGATTGAATGGCCGTGTGACCTCATTCGGAGACCTTCTCGGACCCCAGCCCACGCTCCTCACCGGAGACGACGAAGCGGAATCGGACCTGCTCAACGGAGCGGACCCGGCCGCTGTGGCCGCAGCCCACCCAACCGCATCCGTCGCCTGGGCGTACCTCGCTGAAGCTGCACTCGACGGTGAGCCCGCCACCGCCGGTGTTATCGCTGCGTACGCCTACGCACGAACCGGCTACCACCGCGGCCTCGACCAGCTCCGGCGCCACGGATGGAAGGGGTTCGGCCCCGTTCCGTGGAGCCACGAGCAGAACCAGGGGTTCTTGCGCTGTGTCGGCGCTCTCGCCCGTGCAGCCCAAGCCATCGGTGAGGAAGACGAGTACGCCCGGTGCCTGGACCTGTTGAATGACAGCGACCCGCGCGCGATCACTGAACTCGGACTCGACTGACCTCGCCGACCAGACACTGAAGCGACGCCGACCCGATATGGATCCCGCCCGCACGATCCGCGACGCAGGCCACGCGAGTGACCAGGCGTTGCAGAGCATGCGGGCGCGCCTCGGGGCGGCGATCCCGAAGTTCCTCAGGGTTCGCCTCCGACGGCTCTGGCTGTCGTTCGTCCCGATCCTGCAATGCGCACTCGCGGCCGGGCTGGCCTGGTGGATCGCTGCCGACGTCGTCCACCACGAACGACCGTTCTTCGCGCCGATCGCCGCCGTCGTCTCCCTCGGGCTGTCGCTTGCGAAACGGTGGCGGAGGTCGGTCGAACTCATCGGCGGTGTCCTCATCGGGATCATCGTCGGCGACATCGGCATCTCGATCCTCGGCTCCGGAGCATGGCAGATCGCGGTCGTGGTCGCCGTCGCAATGAGCGTCGCGGTATTCCTCGACCGGGGCGTCATGATCCCGATCCAGGCGTCGTCGTCTGCGGTCCTGATCGCCACGCTGATCCCGCCCGGCGCCGGTAGCTTCGGGCGGGCCATCGATGCGCTCATCGGCGGCGGCGTCGGACTGCTCGTGGTCGCACTCGTCCCGGTCAACCCGGCTCGTCGCGCCAGACGAGACGCGGCGGAGATCCTCTTGATACTTCGCAACCTGTCCGCGGACCTGGCCTTTGCGCTCCGTCTTGAGGACGAGGAGGGCATCTACCGGGTCCTGGCCACCGCGAGAGGAACCCAGGGCGCCATCGACTCGCTGCGGGCGGGCGTCACGGCCGGCCGTGAAGTCAGCAGGCTGTCTCCCCTGTACTGGTCCTCCAGGCGACGGATCGAGCGCATCGGCGCCACCGCCGACCCGATTGACAACGCGGTCCGCAACTTCCGTGTCATCTGCCGTAGAGCATTGGGCGTGACGCAGCGGGGCGTCGCGGTGGAACAAGAGATCATCGGCATCGTCGACGATCTTCAACTCGGCTTCGAGACTCTTCGGGCGATGATGATGGCCGAGCCGGGAGACAGCCCGGACCAAGCCGACGCCGCGCGCGTCATCCGGTCGATCGTACGCAAGGCTCGCACCTCCCTCGCGGACGGCGTCGAAGATCTCTCCGAGGCCGCCATGCTGGTCGAACTCCGTTCGCTGCTCGTGGACATGCTGATGGTCACCGGCCTCAAACGATCATCGGCGATCGCCCAGTTACACCGGACTCAATGAGGGTCAGGTCACCCTAACCTTGACATATTCAGTAGTGCGCATAGATTGAGGTCATGAGTAGTGACCACGGGCATGAGGGGCACAGCCACGGCCCCAGTGCGGCCGATGTGGCATCAGGGGCGACCGATCGTCGGATCTGGCCGATGGCGGTGTCGGTAGGCATCATCGGCGGGTTCTTCGTCGTCGAACTCGTCACCGGCCTGCTCTTCGGGTCACTAGCGCTGGTCGCCGACGCAGGACACATGCTCACCGACGTCGTCGCCCTGACCATGGGGCTCTCGGCTCTGCTCCTCGCTCGGCACGGCCGCGTCACCGACGGCCGCAGCTTCGGCTGGTATCGCGCAGAAGTATTCACCGCCGTCGTCAACGCGGTCCTATTGATCGGCGTCGGCGTGTTCGTCCTCGTCGAGGCGATCCGCCGCATCGGCAGTGACCCCGAGGTACCCGGCGGCCCGATGATCATCGTGGCCGTGTTGGGGCTCGTCGCCAACCTCGTCGTGATGCTGCTGCTACGAGCGGACGCCGAGGGGTCGATCGCGATCCGTGGCGCCTACCTGGAAGTCCTCGCCGACGCCGTCGGCAGTGTCGGCGTCCTGGTCGCAGGCATCGTCGCGCTCACCACAGGTTGGGGCTACGCCGACCTCATCGTCGCGGTCCTCATCGCGTTCTGGGTGGTCCCGCGCGCACTGAAGCTCGCGCGCGACGCGCTCAAGATCCTCAACCAGCAGGCGCCGTCGCACATCGATCTCGCCGACCTCCGCGCGCGTCTGGCCGATGTTCCCGGCGTCGACGACGTCCACGATCTGCACGTCTGGTCGGTCACCACCGGCATGGACGTCGCGACGGTGCACCTGACCGCGTTCGGCGACCACACCCGAGTACTCGCGGACGCACGTGCCGTCCTCGACGCCCGGGGCCTCGAACACGCGACGGTCCAGATCGAGTCGTCGGGCAGCCGGGCCGCATGCACCGGCGAACTGACCTGGTGAGAACTCGCCGTACGGGCGCTACAACCAGAACGCGAACAGGTGCCATCCGTACGAGACGAACAGCGAGTCGACGCCGAACAGTCCCATCAGCCCTTCGACGAGCGCGAAGAACGCACGATTCAACGCTGGAAACCACAGCACGACGAGCACGATGAGGAACCCGAACGGCGCGATCTTCTCGGCAGACCGACGCACATCCCACGATAGGTACGGCTCGATCGCGTGGTATCCGTCGAACCCCGGCACCGGGATCAGGTTCAGGATCAACGCGGTGAACTGAAGGAAGGCGAGCATCGCGAGCGACGACCACAGGTTGAGGTTTCCGAGGTCGTCTGCCAACGGCATCGCCGTCAGCACGATGCACAGCACGACGCCGAGGATCAGGTTCGCGCCAGGCCCGGCCAACGCGACCTTCGTCCGTTGTGCTCTGGTGAAAGCGCTGTGATCTACATAGACGGCGCCGCCGGGAAAACCGATGCCGCCCAACGCGATGATCAGCAGCGGCAATGCGATCGACAGACCCGGATGCGTGTACTTGAGCGGATTCAACGTCAGGTAGCCGCGCAGCTCTGCGTTGCGGTCGCCGTACCGGAACGCGGTGAACGCATGCCCGAACTCGTGCAGGCACAGCGATATCACCCAGCCGGACAGAACCAGCAGTATCGCGCCGAGGGTCGCGGTCGCCGAATCGTCGCGCCCCGACGAGACGAGTAGTGCCACACCGCCACCGAAGGCGATGCAGAGACCGAGGAAGACGGCGCCGGGCCGTACCGACTTCAGCGCGACTGCGGTCGGTGTCGTCACTGGTAAACCAGTCTCCAGTCGATGTGATGCCGGTAGAAGGTCGACCGTTTGACCAGACGCTCGGTGACGACGCCTTCGCGCTCGACGACCAGATTGCTGCCACCGGTCTGTACCGCCCGCCCGGTCTTCCACCCGCCGGGGAGCCAGCGTGCGACACGCCCACGTACTCCCGGCTCCTCCGGGATCGGCTCGATCTCCACGGCGTCCACGTCGCCGTCGAACAGGCGATCTGAATCGACGTACGCCTCACCGTGCAGCTTGGCGCCGTCTGCGCCCAGGTGGCGTGCGCGGCCGACCAGGACGGTCGCGGCGTCGTCGCGGATCAACGGCAGGCTGTGCGCGACGCCGGACTCGGCGAGTGCCATCGCATTGGCGCCGTACTTGAGGTTGTATGCCTTTGTCGCCGGCGTCTCATGCGGTGCGACATAAGCGAATTCGACGTCGAGTCGGTCTTGCTTCATGACCGCGGCGACGATCTCAGACAGGAACACGTCGGGTTCGACACCGGACTCTTCGACTTCGGGAGGAGCGACGATGATTCGAGTCAAGTCGGGGTATTCGAGGGCCTGCGCAACCAGAACTGCAGGTGTCGGGCCGTTCTCGGCACCTGTCGTCGGGGCGAGGTGAGTAGAGGACACGGCTACCAGGATAACGGCGCGGTACGTAGGCGCCGTGGACTCGGGGTCTGACGGCACGTCCGCACCCAGTAGGGTGGACGCGAACAGGAGGAGCACCGAACTATGGCTGCGATTGTGCTGATCGGCGCCCAGTGGGGCGACGAAGGCAAAGGTAAAGCGACGGATCTGCTCGGCGGCAAGCTGCAGTGGGTCGTTCGCTACCAGGGTGGGAACAATGCAGGACACACCGTTGTCCTGCCGAACGGGGAGACCTTTGCGCTCCACCTGATTCCGTCCGGCATCCTGACGCCCGGCGTCAACAACGTGATCGGCAACGGTGTCGTCGTCGACCCGAGCGTCCTCCTCAGTGAGCTTCGCGGCCTGGAAGAGCGCGACGTCGACACGTCGCGGCTGATGCTCTCGGCCGACGCCCACCTGTTGATGCCGTACCACGTTGCCATCGACAAGGTGACCGAGCGATTCCTCGGCAACAGCAAGATCGGCACCACGGGCCGTGGCATCGGGCCCTGCTACCAGGACAAGATCGCGCGTGTCGGTGTCCGCGTCGCCGACGTCCTGGACGAGAAGATCCTCACCCAGAAGGTCGAGGCGGCTCTCGAGGTGAAGAACCAGATCCTCACCAAGATCTACAACCGCAAAGGCCTCGATCCCGCGGAGGTCGTCGATGAGACCCTCGAGCTCGCCGAAGGCTTCAAGCACCGGATCTCCGATACTCGGCTCCTCCTCAACCAGGCGCTCGAGCGCGGCGAGACCGTCCTCCTCGAGGGCTCGCAGGGCACGTTGCTCGACGTCGATCACGGCACCTACCCGTACGTGACGTCGTCGAACCCGACCGCGGGTGGCGCGGCCGTCGGCGCCGGTATCGGCCCGGGCCGGATCGACACCGTCCTCGGCATTCTCAAGGCGTATACGACGCGCGTCGGTGCGGGCCCGTTCCCGACCGAGCTGTTCGACGAGTGGGGCGAGTTCCTCGCCAAGACCGGCGGCGAGGTCGGCGTCACCACCGGCCGCGGACGTCGTTGCGGCTGGTTCGACGCCGTCGTCGCGCGCTATGCGACTCGCGTCAACGGCATCACCGACTACTTCCTCACCAAACTCGACGTCCTGTCGAGTCTGGAGACGGTCCCGATCTGCGTCGCCTATGAGGTGGACGGCGAGCGCGTTGACGACATGCCGATGACGCAGACCGGATTTCACCACGCGAAGCCGATCTACGAGGAGATGCCCGGCTGGTGGGAGGACATCTCCGGCTGCCGCACCTTCGAGGATCTGCCTGCCAACGCGCAGGCCTACATCCTTCGGCTCGAAGAGCTGTCGGGCGCGCACATCTCGTGCATCGGTGTCGGCCCGGGGCGCGATCAGACGATCGTGCGCCGCGAGATCGTCTGACCGAGGACGGCACAGGTGTGGCGGCCGAGCTTCAATCGTGACTACGGTTCCATGCTGCTCGGTTCCGCCGACCAGTCCGCGCGTAGCGCTCGGCTCCGAGTCCAGACACTCCTCACGTTCGCGGTCGTGCTCGCGAACGTCATCGGCATCGTCATCGCGCTCGGCCTCGGAGCCGTCGGGATCCCCGAACCGTCGCTGCTCCGCAGAGATCTGATCTACGTCAACTTCATCGGGGTGCCCGTCTACATCGTCGTGGCGCTCGTCGTCGGTGTCTGGGTAGGTACCGCGTCGACGGTCAAGGCGGTTCGGTGGGCGATCTCCGACGAGACACCCACCAGCGACGATGCGCATCGCGCGAGTCGAGCCCAACGACGACTGGTGTGGCTGCAGGGCCTGCTCTGGGTCGGCGGGGCCGGCGTGCTCGCGCTGCTCTACGGGCTCGTCGACCCGTCGCTGATCCCGAAGGTCGTGCTGATCGTCCTGATGTGCGCGACGGTCGTCGTCGCCATCGCGAGTATCTACACCGAGATCCTGTTGCGACCGGTCTGGGCCAAGATCATGGAGGCCGGGCTCGGTCTCAAGGGAAGCTCGGTCCGGTCGCGTGCGATCAACTCGTGGGTCGTCGGTACCGGGATCCCCCTGACCGGTATCACCCTGGTCGTCCTGTTCAGCGTCCTACGGCCGGATACCAGCACGGCCAACGTCCTCATCGCGGTGACGGTGCTCGCTGTGGTCGCCGGCTGCGTCGGGCTCGGATCCACCATGCTGTTCGTCTGGAGCATCACCGGGCCGTTGCGCAGCGTGCGCTCGGCGATGTCCGCGGTCCGCCACGGTGACGTCGGCCAAGACGTGGACCTACTCGTTTACGACGGCTCGGAACTCGGCGAGCTCCAGTACGGCTTCAACACGATGGTCGGCGGACTCCGCGAACAGGAACGCCTCCGCGACCTGTTCGGCAGGCACGTCGGTCGCGACGTCGCGGCGGCGGCGTTGCGCAGCGATCCCGAACTAGGCGGTTCCGAGAGGACTGTCGCCGTCGTGTTCGTCGACGTCATCGGTTCGACGACGATCGCCGAGAAACGATCGCCGACCGAAGTCGTCGCACTGCTCAATCGCTTCTTCGCGGTCATCGTCGAGGTGACCGAGCGGAACGGCGGACTCGTCAACAAGTTCGAGGGCGACGCCGTCCTCGCGATCTTCGGGGCTCCCGTCGGGATCGACGATCCCGCGTCGTCCGCGTTGGCGGCCTCTCGCGAGATCGCAGACGGCCTCGCCGCCGACGTCCCCGAACTGTCCGCCGGGATCGGCGTCAGCTACGGCACCGTCGTCGCGGGCAACGTCGGGGCCGTCCAACGCTTCGAGTACACGGTGATCGGCGATCCGGTCAACGAGAGCGCCCGCCTGTCCGAGGTCGCGAAGCACGATTCGCGTCATCCGGTCGCCTCGAAGCGCGTGATCGACGCAGCCTCCGACGATGAGGCTGCCCGCTGGACGCTGTGGCGCGAGGAGACTCTCCGTGGCCGCACCGAGCCGACGCCCGTCTACACGGCTTCGTCTCTGCCGCCTGTCGAGCCTTATATATCGCCGGTCGAGCCTCCCAGGTCGCCGGGCGAGGGGATTGGAGAAACCGTGCACCTAGTAAGGGGGGGAGACAGAGCTGGACCCGGGGGGTGGTTGTAGCCTACACGCGAAGCAC
>NZ_JBQEDL010000022.1:0-52678 GCF_052106715.1 Gordonia sp. (in: high G+C Gram-positive bacteria) | reverse complement strand
CTGTTCGTGCATAATTCCCCGCGGGTCGCCCCTCCCCGGGCGCGGGGGGTGGGTTGTGTAGACCGTTTGCTCGTGGACGGGGGTCTCTATTTCGCCCGCCCGGCGGTTTGGGTCTCGACTCCGCTCGACCAGCGGTGAATGAGGCACGACCAGCAGTCGGGCTCTCAGTCCAGACAGAATTCGTTCCCTTCTGGATCGGCCATGACGATGTGGCCGTGCCCCATCGGGGGAGCGGGCTCTACGCGACGAGTTCGCGACGCACCGAGCGCTACGAGGGCGGCGGCGCGCGCTTCGAGCGTCGACATCCGCTCGTCACCGACGAGGCCGGGAGCAGCACGCACATCCAAGTGGATGCGATTCTTCGCGACTTTGCCTTCGGGGACCTGTTGGAAGAAGAGGCGGGACCGAACGCCGGCGGGATCTTCAGCAGCCGAATTGGAGTTCCACTGCTCGACCGGAATACCTGCTCTTGCCAGGAACTCGTCCCAGGCAGCGAACGGATCGTCGGGGTCGGAATCAACGCCTGGCGGCCCGGGAACGACGTAGCCGAGGGCGGCGCACCAGAATTGGGAGAGGCCGCGTGGATCGTGGGCGTCGAACGTGATCTGTATGTCGGGACTCGGCGGAACGCTCATGCGGTTCAGCGTAGGTCGCCCGAACGGTGCGTGGGCCGCGTCGCCGATCTGGGCCCGTAAACTGGAAGCATGTCGTTAACGGTGATCGGTACCCCGCTGAGCCCCAGTGCGGTCAGAGTGCTCCTTCTCGGCTCCGGCGAACTCGGTAAGGAGGTGACGATCGCACTGCAACGGTTCGGTGTGGAAGTCGTCGCCGTGGATCGCTACGCCGACGCGCCTGCGCACCAGGTGGCGCACCACGCCGAAGTGATCGACATGACCGACGCGGCGCAGGTGCGCGCCGTGATCGACAAACACGATCCGCACTATGTGCTCCCGGAGATCGAAGCGATCGCCACGGAGGCCCTCGAAGACGTCGAACGTGATGGTGTCGCCGAAGTGATCCCGAGTGCCAAAGCCGTGTCGGCGACGTTGAACCGTGAACGGATCCGTCGCCTGGCCGACGAAGAACTCGGGCTGCCGACGTCGCCGTACCTGTTCGCCGGATCGCTCGAGGAGATGCGTCGGGCGGTCGAGAGCGTCGGCTATCCGTGCGTGGTGAAGCCCGTCATGTCGTCGTCCGGAAAGGGGCAGAGCGTTCTGGAGGGACCCGACGACGTCGATGCGGCGTGGGAGGCGGCCCGCTCCGGGGCGCGAGTAAACAACGACCGGGTGATAGTCGAAGGCTTCGTCGACTTCGACTACGAGATCACGCTGCTCACCGTGCGTGCCATCGATCAAGAGACGGGCGAGCTCGCGACCTACTTCTGCGATCCGATCGGCCACCGCCAGGTATCCGGCGACTATGTCGAGAGTTGGCAGCCGCAGCCGATGAGCGAGACCGCCTACGGCACAGCACGTTCGATCGCAGCGCGGATTGCCACGGCGATGGGGTCCGGGCGCAGCGAGTTCAGTGGTCGCGGCGTGTTCGGCGTGGAACTGTTCGTCCACGGCGACGAGGTGTACTTCTCCGAAGTCAGTCCACGGCCGCACGACACCGGCCTGGTGACGATGGCGTCGCAGCATCTGTCCGAGTTCGAGCTCCACGCCCGCGCAGTCCTTGGACTGCCTGTCGACACCGGGGCGGTGGCCCCGGGCGCATCCGCGGTGATCTACGGCCGCCACGACGCCGAAGCGATCAAGTTCGCGGGTGTCGCCGAGGCGCTGGCGGATCCGGCCGTCGACATCCGACTGTTCGGCAAGCCCGAGAGCTTCGCGCGACGCAGGATGGGTGTCGCAGTGGCGACGGGACCCGACACCGAGATCGCGCGCCAGAAAGCCACCTGGGCAGCCGAGACCGTTCAGCCGTTGCTCGCCGACGCCGACGCGGACGCGGCAGATGCGATAACGAGCGACGGGAAGACCGCCGCCATTCCCCGACCCGACCGCAGGCCGTCGCCCGCGACTGTTCCGCCCGCGCCTGTTCCAGCACCGCCTCGGGGCACGCACCCCGGGCCTCCGCCCGCGCCGCGTCCACATCCTGGGCCTCCGCCTCCTCATCTGAGGCGCCCGGGGCCCGGCCGGCCCGGCCCGGGCCCGACCGGTCCGGCAGGTCCGCGACCGCAGGGGCCGCCTCCGCAAGGACGGCCCCCGCAAGGTCCTGCTCAACAAGGTCCTGCTCAGCAAGGTCCTGCTCCGGGACCTCGGCCACCGCATCCCCAAGGGCCGCCAGGACACTGATCCTGAGCATTTACTGAACAATTCGGTAACACCTACATGTTGAACCATCGATAGACGGGTAAGGGTGAAAGAAGACTCCGTCTACGCGCTGCGATTCACAACGTATTGCGGCTAGGTGAAACGAAAGGTATTCAACATGAGGAAGACCCTGACACGTGCAGCGGCGAGTATCGCCGCAGTCGGCGCCGTCGGCGCCGGTACCCTCGTCGCAGCTCCGCAGGCGCATGCTGCCGATCCCGGTGACCTCCAGATCATCGGCGGCGTGAACTGCACTTTCAAGGCGTGGGGCCCCAACTGGTCCGACGGCCCGCAGTGGCAGATGCACCGCTGGATGGGCGTGACGAACACCGGGGACTTCACCATGCACAAGGTGACCGTCACCGAGTTCGGCGGTCCGACCAAGTGGGTTCCGGCGAGCAAGGAACGCAAGACCAAGGTCGGCGATCTGCAGAAGGGCCAGACCGCGGTCCTGTTCTCCACCAAGTGGAAGGGCTGCTGGCCGTCCTCGATCTCCGGCTACACCATCAGCGAGCAGGTCGAGAACCCGCTGAACAACGCAGGATTCTGGCAGAATGTCCGCCGGGCCGCGCCCAAGGGCGGGGACAACGCGAAGATCGTCGAGCCGCCGAATGCCGATACCTCCGACGAGTAGCAACGAGAAAAGGATCCGCCCCGACACGATGTGTCGGGGCGGATCTTTGTAGGGGACCCCTGCGCGGAGCCGCTACTTCTGAATCTTGTGCGGCTCCGCAGCGGCCAGCATGTCGTCGCGCTCGACGACCTTGATGCGCTCGCGGCCCACCGCGGCGCCGAGAGCGCGCTCGTGTTCGTCGAGGCGGTACCAACCGTCCCACGTGGTGAACGGGACGCCGCGCTCTTCCAGGAGTGCGACGATCGCATCCTCCTCGGGCGTCTCGGGTGTGTTGAGCGTGTCGGCTTTCATGTCCTCGAGGATGCACTCGACGGTCTCATTCGCATCGCCTTTGGTGTGGCCGATGAGACCGACTGGACCGCGCTTGATCCAGCCCGTCGTGTACAGCCCGGTCAGATGCTTGCCGTCGTCGAATACGCGGCCTGCCTCGTTCGGGATCACGCCGGCCTGATCATCGAACGGAATCTCCGGGAGGTTGTCCGACAGGTAGCCGACCGCACGGTAGATCGCCGTGACGTCCCACTCGCGGACCTGGCCGGTCGGCTTCACATTGCCGGTGCCGTCCAATTCGGTGCGCTCGGTGCGCAGACCGACGACCTTCCCGTCCTCGCCGAGCACCTCGACCGGGTTCTCGAAGAAGTGCAGGAACAGCTTGTGGATCGCGTCCTGCTTCGGCTCGCGGATCGCGTAGTTCTCGATGATCGTCGCGACCTGGTCGGTGATCTTGCTGCTGCGTCGAGCGACGGCGGAGCCCTCGTCGTACTCGATGTCTTCGGGGTCGACGATGACCTCGATGTTCGGCGAGTGATCGAGTTCCTTGAGTTCGAGCGGAGTGAACTTGGCCTGTGCGGGGCCCCGCCGACCGAACACGTGGACCTCGATCGCCTTGTTGGCCTTGAGGCCTTCGTAGACGTTGTCCGGGATCTCGGTGGGGAGCAGTTCGTCACCGGTCTTGGCGAGCACGCGGGCCACGTCGAGGGCGACGTTGCCGACACCGATGACGGCGACCTTCTCCTCGTCCAACGGCCAGGTGCGGGAGAAGTCCGGGTGGCCGTCGTACCAGGCGACGAACTCGCCTGCGCCGTAACTGCGCTCGAGGTCGACACCCGGGATCTTCATGCCGCGGTCGTCGGTGGCGCCGGTCGAGAACACGACGGCGTCGTAGTGCTTGCGCAGATCGGCCAGCGTGACGTCGGTGCCGTAGTCGATGTTGCCGAGCAAGCGCACCTGCGGCTTGTCGAGCACCTTGTGCAGGGCGTTGATGATCCCCTTGATGCGCGGGTGGTCGGGCGCGACGCCGTAACGGATCAGCCCGAATGGTGCGGGCATGCGTTCGTAGAGGTCGATGCTCACGCCGCGCTCGCCTGCGGTGTCCGACTTCATCAGGGCGTCCGCGCAGTAGATGCCAGCCGGTCCGGCGCCGACGATCGCGACCCGCAACGGGCGGTTGGTGTCAGTCATGAGCTCGTGTTTTCCTCAGCTTTATGGAACCTTGTCCCCTCTACGTTAAATCGTGGGCGTGCCGGACCAAAATCTGTAAGTGAGGCGAACCTCAGTAGGCGGGCGGTGATCGAAACTCTTGACGCGTGGCGCGCCGTGTGCCGTCGTCGTGCCAGGGCAGACGCGTTGCGCGCCCAGAACAGACAGGTCATAGACTCGGAAGTCATGAGCGCGAAGCCAGCCGACCCTGCACCACAGGACGACCCGCCGAACCCCGAACACGAACCCCGGTCGTGGCGGGCGGCTCTGCCGTTCATCATCGCGTTCGTTCTCATCGTGGTCGTCGTCGCATGGATCGCGCTGTCGCACCTTGTCCGCCCGTCCGAGGAGCGCGTCAGCGAGGACACGAAGGTGCAGTACGTGGTCAACGACCTGTACAGCGCCCGGAACTCGCTCAACTACGACCTGTACCGCAGCGCTCAGTGCGAGGCGAACGTCGCGTCGAAGGATTTCCCGACCGCGGCGCAGTTCGCCGAAGCCAACCGGGGACCGCTCGAACGTGACGGGAAGGTCGTCGTCCCCGAGATGGATGTCGAGGTGACCGGCTCGCGCGCGGCCGTCACTGTCCATGAGCACCGCGAGAACACTGAAGACAAGAAGACGACGACGGATCTGATCGTCGTCAAACAAGGCGACGACTGGAAGGTGTGCGCATCGTGACCTACGCAGGCGACATCACCCCACGCGAGGCGTGGGATCGGCTGACCGACAACCCGCGAGCCGTTCTCGTCGACTGTCGGACCCGGGCGGAGTGGAGCTTCGTCGGCGTCCCGGACGTGAGCCCCCTCGGCAAGCAGACGGTGTTCGTCGAGTGGGTCGACTTCCCCGACGGCGCCCGCAATCCCCAGTTCGTCGACGACCTCCGGTCTGCGGGAATCACCGACGAGGACGAAGTCCTCTTCCTGTGTCGATCGGGCCAGCGGTCCATCGGTGCCGCAGAGGCGGCGACAGCCGCCGGGATCGGCGCGTCGTACAACGTGCTGGACGGTTTCGAGGGCGCCGTGGACGCGTCCGGGCATCGTGGTTCCGTCGGGTGGCGGGCGCAAGAACTTCCCTGGCGACAGTCGTAGAGGAGCAGCGAACAGTGAGCAACGAACTTCCAGATTGGGTGTCGCCGGAGACCGTCGCGGTGCGGGGCGGCCTCATGCGGTCCGGCTTCTTCGAGACGTCCGAAGCCCTCTACCTCAACAGCGGTTACGTGTACGAGTCCGCGGAGGCCGCCGAGCGCGCGTTCACCGGTGAAGACGAGCGCTTCGTCTACAGCAGGTACGGAAATCCGACCGTCGCGATGTTCCAGGAGCGACTGCGTCAGATCGAGGGCACCGAGGCGTGCTTCGCGACGGCGAGCGGTATGGCGGCCGTGTTCGTGGCGCTCGGCGCCCTGTTGAAGAACGGCTCGCGTCTGGTCGCCGCCCGAAGCCTGTTCGGCTCGTGCTTCGTGATCTGCAACGAGATCCTGCCGTCGTGGGGCGTCGAGACCGTCTTCGTCGACGGTGACGATCTCGCACAATGGGAGGCGGCGCTGTCCGAGCCGGCAGATGCGGTGTTCTTCGAGACGCCGTCGAACCCGATGCAGGCGGTCGTCGACATCCACAAGGTGGCCGAGATGGCACACGCTGCCGGAGCGAAAGTGGTGCTCGACAACGTGTTCGCGACGCCGCTGCTGCAGCGCGGTCTGGAACTCGGAGTCGACGTCATCGTGTATTCGGGAACCAAGCACATCGACGGCCAGGGCCGCGTGATGGGCGGGGCGATCCTCGGCACCGAGGAATACATCCAGGGGCCGGTCCGCGAGTTGATGCGGCATACCGGTCCCGCGTTGAGCCCGTTCAGCGCGTGGGTGATGCTCAAAGGCCTCGAAACGATGAAGATCCGGCTCGACCAATCGGTGTCGGCCGCTCTCCGGATCGCCGAGTTCCTCGACGCCGACCCGCGCGTCGCGCGCACGATCTACCCGTTCCTGCCGTCGCACCCGCAGTTCGACCTCGCGACGTCCCAGATGTCCGGCGGCGGCACCGTCATCACGTTCGAGTTGGCGGGAAGCCCGGCTCAGACCGGCAAGGAACGCGCTTTCGAAGTCCTCAACGGACTCAGCGTCATCGACATCTCCAACAACCTCGGCGATGCGAAGAGCCTGATCACGCATCCGGCGACCACCACGCACCGCGCGATGGGGCCCGAAGGCCGTGCAGGCATCGGCCTGACCGATTCGATGGTCCGCCTCTCGGTCGGTCTCGAAGCGGCCGACGACCTGATTCGGGACCTGGACGCCGCGCTGGGCTGAGCTGCGGCCGTCAGTCGAGGCCGAGAGTGCCCAAGACCGTGCGGAACTTCGCGTCGGTTTCGGCGACCTCTGCATCGGGGTCCGAGCCTGCGACGATGCCGCCGCCGGCCCACGTCGTGACACCGGTGTGGTCGGCGTCGAGTTCGAGGCAACGGATCGACACAGTCCACTGGCCGTCGCCTGCGGCGTCGCACCAGCCGACGGCGCCCGCATAGAAGTCGCGGGAGCCTTCGAGATCGGCGATGAGCGCGGCTGCCTGGTCGCGCGGTGTCCCGCAGACCGCGGGCGTCGGGGACAGCAAGGCGGCGAGATCGAGGGCGGTGACGGACTCGTCGGCGAGCTCGCCGCGGATCGGCGTCGCCAAATGCCAGACCGTTGGTGTCGACTCGATCCGGGGTTCGTCTGGCACGATCAGTTCGCGACACAGCGGCGACAGCGCGGCGACGATCGAGTCGACGACGAAGGCGTGTTCGCGCAAGTCCTTATCGGACGTACGCAAGCGCTCCACTGCGGCCCGGTCCGTCTCGGGGCCGACACCGCGCGGTGCGGTGCCCGCGAACGGGTGGCAGGTGACGACACGGCCGGACCGTCGGACCAGTAGTTCGGGACTGGCGCCGATCAACCAGCGCCCGCGCCGTCCGGCAGCGGGGTCCAGCGGTACGGCGAACGCAGTCGTCGACGTGGTGGCCCCGGCGGCGAAGCGTCCGAACAAGTCGATGGGATCGATCGGCCGGTCGAACGTCAACTCGGCGGCACGGGCCAGCACGACCTTCTCCACCCGGCCGCTGTCGATCGCGGTGAGAGCCGACCGCACGCGCTCGGCGTGATCGGCGGCAGGTGTCGTCGACGATGACGCGATGCGGGCCGGTAGCGGCGACAGTGGTGCGGGCGCAGCGGGCGAGCCCGCGCGAGCGACGACGTCGAACGACTCCGGTGCGATGAGAGCGGCGTCGCCGGACGGAGTGAAACCGAAAGCGCCGGTGACCGCGCTGACCGAACCCGAAGCCAGTGCTTCGCGGGCCGCATCGACCGTCGAGAACTCACCGAGCCGGCCGGTGCCCCGCCACGAGGCGTCTGCGGTCGCGAACAGGGAACTCGGGAGAATCACTCCGCCAGGTTACTCGGCGGATCCTCCCGATCATGACGCTCGGCGGGCTGTTGGGACGTGACGTCCGGCACGGGTGGAGCAGTCGGCGGTGCAGCACGGTCGGCGATACCGCCCGCAGTGTCCTGCGCCCGTCTCACCGCACCGTCGCCTGGTTCGAGCGCGACCGATGCGGCCGACGCCTCGAGGGCTGCAACGGCATCCTCGACCTCGGCCAACGGCTGCTGCTTCGCCGATGCGGGCAGCGACCAGATCGTCACCAGACGTTGGTCGAGTTCTTGCGCCGACACCATCAGGCGGGCTCTGTCGTCGATCTGCGCGACTCCGCTCATACCGATCGTGTCGTCGAGGGCTCTCACCGCGTCACGGATACGTCGGTGCAGGCGGGCCTCCGGATCGTGCGAGCCGCCCCACGATGCGGGTACCGCGACGTCGACCCCGGGAATGGCGGCGTTCGCCGCCATAGCCGACTTCGATGACCGTGCGAGCGAGAACACGAACACACCCGCGCCGATGACGACGAGTAGGACGATCACCAAGAGCAGGATTGCGACGGTCGTCATGCGGGTCTCCGATTCCGTGAACTGCACTGGTTCACTGTCTTCCCCAGATCAGGTAGGCGAGCACGCAGGCGACGACGATTCCCGCGATCACGGCGGCCGCGATCTTCACCTTGCTCCAGGGTCGGTCACCCTGGACTTCGCCGGTGAGGCCGTTGACGAACACCTGGAACGGCTTGCCGTCGTAATTGACCGTGAGCAGCCACATCGGCAGCAGCAGATACATGAACTGCAGCATCCCGTACGCGGTGTTCTTGTTGCCGATGCGCTGGTGGTCACCGCCGATGTCGCGGCGGATGCTGAAATCGATCTGATCGTCGATGCGAGGGCGCGCATTCCGGGAGAAGACGTCCTGTGGGTCCCGGTCGTACGTCCGTGACAGATGGCCCGCCACGAACTCCGGCGTATACGGAACAGCGGCTTGGATCGGCCACGGTTCCAGGTCGCGGATCCGTGACCCGTCCATTCCCGTATTCGATAGTTCCGGCAGATCACGGATGTTGTTGCGGACGACGCCCGACGCGGGGCGCCACCGGATGCGGGTCTCGGTATGCCGATTCTCGCCGGATCCGACGACAACCGTGTACGTGTCGCCACGCTGCCCGTGATAGCTCGTCGTGGTGTCGGCGTCGTACGAGTAGTAGGAGAGGTACACGCTCGTGAACGATCCGAGTGTCCGGTACTTCTTGAACTCGCGCGGCGCGAACCACCGGCTGTTGATCCATTTCTCGATCGACTCCCGCGCCTGCGGTTCGCCGACGTGCAACGGCACGATCGCGTCGAGTGCGAACCGCTCGGGCGAGTTCTGGACGTCGTCCCGTTGGATGGGCGTCGCACAGTACGGACACCGGGTCGCGGTGAGGCTGCCGTTGAAGATGGTCCGACCCCCGCAGGACTGGCAGAGGACCTCGTGCTCGTCGCCGCCGACCGACGCGAGCCCGACGGATCCCGCCGCGAGCTCAGACATCGCCGTCTGGAGGTCATGTTTGACGATGACGGCCGCGGGGTCGAGTTCGATCGGGTACGCCCGACCGCATGCCCCACACGACAGATCCTGCCGTTCCGGGGAGAACGTCAGCGGAGCACCGCACGACCCACACGGATACGTGCGGGTCTGCTCGGTGACGTGCTGCCGAGCCCGATCGGACGCGCTCGGCACATGCGGCGTCGGAGACGGCTGGCCCTGCGCGGGCAACGGCGGCGGTCCCTGCGGCTGTGCGTTCTGTGGATGGGGGTGGGGGTCTTGCGGCGGTAACGGAGGCGGCTGCGTCATGTCACTGAGTGGGCGGAGTCGGCGGTGCGGGAGGTGCGGGCGATGCAGGCGGCTCCTGAGACGGCAGCGGCGGCGGACCCGACGGTGCGAAGAGCGGCGCGAGCGCCGCGACCTGACCGGCTGCCGTCCATGCGGCCATGCCGGTCGCCCAGACGAGGGTCGTCGGGGTGATCGAGCCACGCAACTGGTCGACGGTGTAGGGGCCGGCGGCCGCACCGTTCTGCTCGATGTGGAACGTCTGCGCAGTCGGAATCGGTGGCGGGCCGCTCGACGACGGCTGCTGTTGCTGCTGGTTGAACTGGTTCGCGAACTGTCCTGCCATCGCCAGACCCATGCCCGCACCCATCATGTCGCCCATCGCGCCGCCGCCCGGATTCTGTGCGGCGGCGAGCATCGAGTCGGCTGCCTTCCCCTGCTGATACTGGTTGAGGTCGCCGACGTTGTTGAGGAATCCGCGTTCCTCGACACCGCGAGCCACACCGCGGGTCATCGCCTCGGTGATCTCGTCGGGCAGCGAGATGTTCATGGTGACCGAGTCGACGTGGAGGCCGAACTCGTCGTCGACGCGCGTCTGAACGTATTCGCGCAACTTGTCGCTCAACTCGACCTGCTTGCCCTGTAGGTCAATGGCGCCGACGCCGGTCTCGAGGATCATGTCCGAGAACGCCGTCGAGATGACCCGGCGCAGAAGTTCGGCGATCTCGTCGGCGTTCACCTGACTGTCGGCGCCGATCACCTCTCGCAAGAAGATCGCCGGATCGGCGATCCGAATGACGCACAGGCCGTTGGCGCGGACCTGAACCATCCCGAAATCGGGGTCCCGCAAGGTGATCGGGTTCGGGGTGCCCCACCGGAGGTCGGTGACCGGCCGACGGTTGATGAAGTAGACCTCGCTGCGGAAAGGGCTGTTGAACCCGTGCTTCCACCCCTGGATCGTGCTCATGATCGGCAGGTTCTCGGTGGTCAGCTCGTAGTGCCCGGGCGCGAACGAGTCGGCGAGCTGCCCGCGGTAGACGAAGACGGCCTGTTGGCCCTCGCGCACGATCAGCTGCGCACCGTTCTTGATCTCGTTGTTGTAGCGCGGGAACCGCCACGCGAGGGTCGAGCGCGAATCGTCGACCCATTCGATGATGTCGACGAGTTCTCCGCGCATCCTGTCGATGATGCCCATGGTGTCTCCGTTCAGCTCGGTGAGGTCAGGCGGCCTTGGCCGCGGTGATCGATTCGTCGGCGACGAGCTTCCGTGCCAGGTCGGATGCGGTGGACTCGACCGTCACCGTCGACCTGCCGAAGTCGATGCCGACGAGCTGGAAGCAGTAGGTCTTGTCGACCCGAGTCACCGCGCTGTGGCGGTAGGTCTCGGCCTTGTCGTTCCGGTCGTGGCCCGAGTCGGGACGCCACTGGCCGGCCGTCAGATCACTGAACTGGGCTCCGCACGTGTCGGCCAGACCGATCATCGCGTGGATGGGCTCGGCGTCCTTGCCGTCATCCATGGCATCGCCGTCGTCGTCTACCTGGGCGATCGAGCGGTCGTCGGACTCCGGGACGAGCATCAGCGACTGCGATCCGTTGAAGTCGCCGGTCTCGATCCGCCAGCCGGCGGGGACGTCGACGTCGACGCTCACACCGTGGCCGAGGGCCACCGTCTCGTGGTGCGCCTCGTCGGAGTCGTCCGAACTCCACGGCGCGACGACGAGCAGGACGACACCGACCACCGCGACAGCGATCACGGCCACTCCCGCAACCAACAGCCCGGTCCGGGACTTGCGGGGCGGCAACGGCGGATACGGGTTCTGAAAGTTCTGGGGGTAGGGGGCGTATTGCTGCGGTGGGTATTGCTGCGGTGGGTATTGCTGGGGCGGGTATTGCTGGGGTGGGCCCTGCTGCGGTGGGTATTGCTGCGGCGGACCCTGCTGGGATGGGTGTTGCTGGGATGGACCCTGTTGGGGCGAGAACTGCTGCGGGGGAGGGTAACCGGGTCGCTGGGCGTTCGGGCCCCAGGGATTCGTCACGGTTCGGCCTTCCACGTCAGTCAGGGGCGCCGTCGGGCGACGCCGGATCAGTACCCACGACTCTATCCGCCCGGTGTGGTGCACGGAGCGGCGTCGACACCGACCGAATGACGGCGATTGCGCGCACCGTGCATTTAACCCTCGACTGAACGGCGACGGTAGGGGAACGTTGTGCACGGGTCACGAGTACCAGCGACAAGCCCCGGCTCGCTGGACAGCAACCCTCCGCCACGGTGGGGTGCTCCGGGTGACGACCCGGCCCGCGTCGACCGACGCAGGCAAGTGTGGAACCTCAAGGAGTCTTGTCATGACCGCTGTTCTCGATGCACCCGTTTGCCGCTGGACTCATATCGGCGCCCTCGCGTCGGTGATTGGCGCCGACGTCACGGTGCCGATCGCCGGATCTGCCCCCTTGCCGTATGCCAACCTGGACTATGCGGCGTCCGCGCCCGCGCTCACCTCGGTGGCCGAACAGACAGCGAATGCACTCACCGAGTACGCGAGCGTTCACCGCGGTGCCGGGCATCTGTCCCAGATCACCACCGCCCGTTACGAGCAGGCGCGGGAGACGGTCCGCGCGTTCGTGGGCGGGCGCGCCGACGACACCGTGGTGTTCACCCGCAACACCACCGACTCGATCAATCTCGCCGCGTCCATCACCCCCGGCGACGTCGTGGTCCTCGACATCGAGCACCACGCGAACCTGCTGCCGTGGGCAAGGGCGGGCCGCGTGCGCGTCGTGTCGTCGAAGCCCACCGTGGACGAGACGATCTTCGCGTTGGACGCCGAACTCGCCGCAGCGCCTACCTCGCTCCTCGCGGTTACCGCGGCGTCGAACGTGACCGGAGAGGTTCTGCCGATCGCCAGGCTCGCTGGGCTGGCGCACCGGCACGGCGCACGGATCCTCGTCGACGGAGCTCAGCTCGTCCCGCACCGCGCCGTCTCGATCGCCAGCTTCGGTATCGACTACCTGGTGTTCTCCGGGCACAAGTTGTATGCGCCGTTCGGTGCAGGCGTGCTCGTCGGACGTTCGGACTGGCTCGACGCCGCGGAGCCGTACCTCGCGGGCGGCGGCGCGAGCGCTGCCGTGGACCTCGACCACACCGACTGGCATACCGGGGCCGCTCGACACGAGGCCGGATCGCCGAACGTGCTCGGCGCTGTCTCGATCGCTGCCGCCGCCGAAGCGTTGTGGGACATCGGGTTCGAGCGCATCGGTGAACATGAGGAAACCCTGGTGCGCCGTCTCGACGACGGCCTCGACGCATTGCCGCATGTCCGCCCGCTACGGGTCTTCGACGATGCCTACGGCCGCGTGGGCATCGCCAGCTTCGTCGTCGACGGCTACTCGCCGCGTCAGGTGGCCGAGTATCTCAGCACGCAGCACGGCATCGGTGTACGTGACGGAAAGTTCTGCGCGCACCCGCTGCTCGCCAAGCTCGGATACCCCGACGGTGCGGTGCGTGCCAGTTTCGGAGTAGGTGTCGGATCCGACGACGTCGACCGACTTCTGGCGGCGCTCGCGGAATTGGCGACGCCGCACCACTGACGGGGTTCGACGAGGGCCGGATGCGTGTCGATGGACACACATCCGGCCCTTCTTGCTGTCGTCTGGGGCCCGATCTGTCGGGAATCACGCCCGTCATGGGTGCATACGCGTGTTTCGGTCGCTTTCGGCGGGGTTGCCGACGGGGCGGACGGTAGTCATCCTTGACCGGCAGTTAGTTGTAGTGCGCAAGTAAATGGAGGGGCGATGCCGTCGGCGGAACACATCGATGACGTGTTTCTGGCGTTGGGCAAACTCGTTCGGATCCGTGCGCGAGCAGCCTCCGCGTCAGACGGCGGTTCGGAGACCGCGGCCAAGCGGGCGCTGTTCGTGTTGCGTCACGGCCCGATCCGGACGAGTGAACTCGCGGCGGCGATGTCTGCCGACACGTCGACGACGAGCAGACATGTCGCTCGTCTGGTCGAGGACGGCCTGGTTCGACGTGAGCCAGATCCGGACGACGGGAGGGCGTGCCTGCTCGAACTGACCGGCGAGGGGATCGAACGGGTCGGCGAACTGTCGGCGCGGAGACGTCAGGTCATCGGCTCGTTCGTCGCCGACTGGCCAGACGCGGACTTCGGCACGTTCGCCGAACTCCTCACCCGGTTCGTCGACTCGGTCGAAGCGCACACGGCCACAGAAGACGCGAAAGGCGACCAGAAATGACGGACTCCACCCCCGGGGACTTACCCGGCAGGGGACTGACGCATCGTCAGATCCTTACCGTGCTGGCCGGTCTGATGATCGGCATGTTCTTGGCAGCACTCGACCAGACCATCGTGTCGACGGCGATCCGAACGATCGCCGACGACCTGAACGGGTACGACATGCAGGCGTGGGTGACCACCGCGTACCTGGTGACATCGACGATCGTTACGCCGCTCTACGGCAAGCTGTCGGACATCTACGGGCGAAAGCCGTTCTTCCTGGCGGCGATCACGATCTTCATCATCGGTTCTCTCGCATGCAGCATGGCGACGTCGATGTACGAGTTGGCGGCGTTCCGCGCGGTGCAGGGCTTGGGAGCGGGCGGTCTGATGACGCTGGCGCTCACGACCATCGCCGACATCGTGCCACCGCGCGAGCGGGCGAAGTACCAGGGCTACTTCCTCGCAGTGTTCGGGACCTCGAGCGTGCTCGGCCCGGTGCTCGGCGGCCTCTTCGCGGGGGCGGACCAGATCATTGGAGTCTCCGGATGGCGGTGGGTGTTCCTGGTGAACGTGCCGATCGGCGTCATCGCGCTCGGCGTCGTATACAAGGTGCTCAACTACCCTCAGCAGAGACTCGTGGGTCACCGCACCGACTACTGGGGCGCCACCGCAGTGGCCGTCACCGTTGCGCCCGTGCTCATCGTCGCCGAGCAGGGGCGCGAATGGGGGTGGACGTCGGGTGCGGCGATCATCTGTTACGCGATCGGCCTGGCCGGGCTCGTAGCCTTCATTCTCGTCGAGAGGGCAATGGGCGACGAGGCGATCATCCCGTTGCGCGTCTTCTCCAACCGAATCTTCAGTCAGGGCGTGGCGATCTCGGTGGTCGTCGGCGCGGTGATGTTCGGCGGCATCTCGATGTTGCCGCAGTACTTCCAGGTGCTCCGCGGGTCAAGCCCCATGGTGGCCGGCCTGCAGATGCTCCCGATGGTGCTCGGGATGATGTCGGCATCGATCCTGTCGGGCCAGTTGATCTCGCGGACCGGCCGCTACAAGATCTACCCGATCATCGGGTCCGTCCTGATCACTGCGATGGCGTTTGCGCTGCACTTCGTGAGTACGCAGACACCGCTCTACCTCGTGATGCTCGCGGCCGCCGGTCTCGGCTTCGGTCTGGGCAACCTGATGCAGCCGATGATGCTGGCGATGCAGAACATCCTGCCGATGCGTGACGTCGGTATGGCGACCGGTACCGCGACGTTCTTCCGCCAGATCGGCGGGACCCTCGGTGTCGCCGTGTTCTTCTCCCTGCTGTTCTCGACGATGGGCGTCAACATCACCGAGGAGATGACCGAGGCCGCGAAGCACCCCGAGTTCAAGGCCGCCGTCGTCGAAGCCGCCCGTAGCGACGACCAGGACGTCGCCGGATTCGGGAGGGCGCTCGCCGCGGCCGGTCAGGACAACGCGGCGGGCGACGCGACCGACACGAGCAGCGTCATGTCGGACACGACGATCATCGAGAAGTTGCCCGACGACATCTCACATCCGATCAGACAGGGTTTTGCCGACTCGATGGACAAGGTGTTCCTATCGGTCTCGATCCTGTCGTTGCTGTCGATCATCGGCACCGTCACGTGGACCGAGGTCCCGCTGCGGACTCGAGCTCCGAAGCCCGACGAGGAGTCGGAGATCCCGGCCCAGGAGTGATCGGCAGGCAGTGCATAGAACGGGCCGTGTACCAGGTTCCAACGGAAGTGATTCCGCGGGAACTGTGTACACGGCCCGTTCAATGAGCGAGCGTCGCGAAGTGGGCGTGGCCCGCTTCGAGGATGATCAGGCGCTGTAGCGCTCCACGGCGGCCTGCGCGACCTTGAGGGCCTCGTCCTTCCCGACCCAACCGCCCGGAGTGACCGACTTACCCGGCTCCAGATCCTTGTAGCGCTCGAAGAAGTGCGCGATCGCCTTCAGCTCGAACTCGTTGACGTCGCTGATGTCCTCGATGGCATCCCAGCGTGGGTCGCCTGCCGGGACGGCCAGCAGTTTGTCGTCTCCGCCTGCCTCGTCAGTCATCCGGTACATGCCGACGATGCGCGATTTCACAATGACCCCCGGGTAGACGGACTCGGGTAGCAGGACCATCGCGTCGAGAGGGTCGCCGTCCTCGCCGAGGGTGTGGTCGATGTACCCGTAGTCGGCCGGGTAACCCATCGACGTGTACAGGTACCGATCCAAGTAGACTTTGCCGGTCTCGTGGTCGATCTCGTACTTGTTGCGAGCACCCTTGGGGATCTCGATGGTGACTTCGAATTCCATGCGTTCTGACTCCTTCTCGTCTAAGACTCAACGTCACAGTCGACGGTGCGCGACCGGCGACAGACACGTGCAACGGGACACAACGATACTGTTAGTTCTGTTCCGTGCAGTCCCCAGACCGGAGGTTCCGTGGCCCAGCCGACACCACCGATGGTGGTCCCGCCTGCCTCGCAGCCGCCGAAGCGGCGTCGCCGAGGCTTGCGCATCGCCCTCGTCATCGTCCTTGTCGTACTGCTCGCGGGCGGCGGAGTCGCAGGTTGGTGGGCCTATACACACCGATCCGACCCGGTGCCCGACGGCACGCCCGCGCAGCCGTCGCCGGTCGCGGTCGCCCCGGTCATCAAGCCCGTGCCGTCGAACGCGCCGACGCCGACCGCAGCCGGAGTGCGCAAGCAGCTGGCCGAGCCGGTCAAGGACAAGGCGCTCGGCGAGTTCACCGGGCAGGTCTCCGATCCGACCACCGGAGCCGTGCTGTGGGGAGACGGGGCGGGCGAGGCGCGCACGCCGGCGTCCAACGCGAAGATCCTCACCGCGGCGGCCGTCCTGCTGACCCTCCCGCACGATAAGACGATCACTACGAAGGTCGTGCTCGGCGACGACGGTCAAGCGGTGCTCGTCGGCGCCGGTGATCCGACGCTCGCGACGGCGGGTGAGGACGATGAGACGTTCTACACCGATCCCGCCCGAATCGCCGACCTCGCCGATCAGGTCCGGGCATCAGGGCAGCGAATCACGTCGGTCGCGTACGCGACTCCGGGTTTCGAAGGGCCGAACATGGATCGGACCTGGGACAAACGCGACATCGAAGGTGGCGACATCGCACCGTTGTCGTCGCTGATGGCCGATGCCGGGCGACGCGACCCTCTCGACGAGTACTCGCCGCGCACCGACGATCCCGCAGCCGACGCCGGTCGCGCCCTCGCCGATGCACTGGACGTGCACTCCGAGGTCAAGTCGGTCGATGTCCCGTCCGGCGCTCGGACCGTCGCCACCGTCCAATCGGCGCCGTTGGTGACCCGGGTCGGCGACATGATGCGGTTCAGCGACAACGTCCTTGCCGAGATGTTGTCGGTGGAACTCGCGGAGGCGACCGGACGCGAGCCGAGCCTGTCCGGCGGAGTCGACGCGGTTCTCGCCGCGCTCGGAAAGGCCGGATTCGACGTCGGCGACGTCGCCCTGCGCGACACCTCGGGGCTCTCGTACGGCGACAAGGTACCTGCGGCGGTCCTCGACCAGGTGATGTCGGCGACGGTCGCCGGAGACAACTCGGCGAAACTGCGGTCCCTGCTCGACACACTGCCCGTCGCGGGCGGAACCGGCACCCTCGCCGACCGATTCGATCCCAAGGACAACGCGGGAGCGGGGTGGGTACGAGCCAAGACAGGAACACTGACGGGCGTCACATCGTTGACCGGGATAGTGCAGACCGTCGACGGCCGTGTGCTGTCGTTCGCATTGATGTCCGGCGGCACGTCTCCGGAGGACGCGCGTCCTGCGGTCGACCAGGTCGCAGGCGCCCTCCGGGAGTGCGGTTGCCGTGGTTGACGAGACCGCAGAATCAGGAGCATCGATGCAGACAGCTGTGACAGCCCAGGACACGCCGACGACATCGGACGACGCCTCGTCGAGTGAGGCGCTCCCCGTCGACATCGACTGGGCGACGGCGGCGTCGGTCGGGCGCAAGGTGGCCCGACCCGGGCCCCGGATCACCCGGTACACGAGTGTGCAGGCCCGCGTCGAGCTCATCGACGCCGCAGTACGCGCCGAGTCACCGGTTCGCGAAGTGACCGGACTGGCCGACGGCCTGCCCGTGCCGAGTGCCCGCGTCGTCGATCGAGCAGGCTGGATCGACGCCGCCGCCGACTCGATGCCCGCGATGATGGCCGACGATGCGGAGTCCGCGACCGGCTGGTCGGCGAAGCTCGCCGGTGTGCAAGCAGGCGGGATGCTCGCATTTCTGTCCAGCGCGATCCTCGGCCAGTACGACCCGTTCAGCGTCGACCCGGAGACCGGGGAGCCCGGAGTCCTGCTGTTGGTGGCGCCGAACATCATCGGCGTGGAACGGCAGTTGCGCGTGGTGCCGTCGGATTTCCGTTACTGGGTGTGCCTTCACGAGGTAACCCATCGTGTCCAATTCTCGGCGAACCCGTGGCTCGCCGGATACATGCGCGACAACGTCGCGGGTCTGGCCGACGGCGACGAGGACTCGGTGACCGAGATGCTCGGCCGAGTCACCGAGAGCCTGCGCGGCGGCAAGCCCCGTGAGAAGGGCGTGATCGGCCTGATGCAGCTTCTGCAGTCGCCGGAGCAGTTCGCGGCGTTCGAACGAATGCTGTTGCTCGGCACCCTGCTCGAAGGGCACGCCGACCACGTGATGGACGCCGTCGGCCCGGCCCATGTCCCGACCGTCGACGCCATCCGCAAGGCGTTCGACGCTCGCCGGTCCGGACCGCGGAACCCATTGCAGCGGCTGATCCGCGCCCTGATCGGAATGGACGCCAAGATCGCCCAGTACGTGCGCGGCAAGGCGTTCGTCGACGAGGTCGTCGGGACTGTCGGCATGGAACGCTTCAACACGATCTGGACTTCGCCTGAGACCCTGCCTCTCGCGAACGAGATCGACGACCCGAGCGCATGGATCTCCCGAGTGCTGTGAGCCCCCGCTCGACCAGCGACAGCAGCAGCGGGAGCGCGGCGGAGCGCGCACTGGTCTCTGCGGTCCGTGCTTTCGCGGCGAAGCATTTGCACGCCGATCACGTCTGCGTCGGACTCTCCGGCGGCGCGGACTCGCTCGCGCTGACCGCGGCAACGTTGCGTGCAGGGCTGAACGTCCATGCGATCGTCGTCGATCACCGGCTGCAGGAGGGGGCGGCTCAGGCCGCTCGGGACGCGGCGGAGACGGCCTGCGATCTCGGCGCGACGGCCGAGGTCGTATCGGTCACGGTCGACGGTCCGGGCGGAACCGAGGCCGCGGCACGAGACGCGCGGTACGGCGCTCTCGACACGGCGCGAGCCGGCAGGCCGGTCCTGCTCGGCCACACGCTCGACGATCAAGCGGAGACCGTCCTCCTCGGCCTCGGCCGAGGGGCGGGCGCGCGCTCGCTCGCGGGCATGCGGGAGTGGTCGGAGCCGTGGGGGCGTCCGCTGCTGGGGGTCCGCCGCGCACAGACCCGCGCTGCGTGTGTCGGCTGGGGCCTTCCGGTGTGGGACGACCCGCACAATGACGACCCGCGATTCACACGCGTCCGCGTTCGCGGCGAAGTGCTGCCGCTCCTCGAAGACGTGCTGTCCGGGGGAGTGGCGCAGGCGTTGGCGCGGACGGCGATACAACTCTCCGACGACGCGGACGCACTCGACGCGATCGCCGCACGCAGACTTGACGGTGCACGGAGCGGGGACTGTCTCGACGTCGACACTCTGCTGCGCGACGCGCCCGCGATCCGCACCCGTGTCGTCCGACTCTGGCTGCAGTCCGTCGGCGTCGACGCTCCGACCTACCGCGTCGTGCGGTCGGTGGACGCCCTGATCGACGAGTGGCACGGGCAGGGGCCGATCGCGATCGGCGGCGACTCGCGCAGTCGGCTCGTCGTAGCGAGGCGCGCTCGGGAGCTACAGGCGAGACGCATTCCGCGATGACGGTGCCGTCATGCTCGGACGCCGTGCGCCGAGAGCTCGGGAGCCGATGTCTCCTTGTCGGCGCAGGCGTGACAAGCTAGACGGCGTGGCACGCGACGACAACGGCTTGGGTTCGGAAAGCGGTTACGGCGGAGACATCGAATCCGTCCTGATCGACGAGGGACAGATACACGCACGCACGGTCGAGATGGCGCAGGCCGTCGGCGAACGGTACAAGGACGCCGAGGAAGACCTCGTCCTCGTCGGCGTCCTCAAAGGTGCGATCATGTTCATGACTGATTTTGCTCGCGCACTGCCGATTCCGTCTCAGATGGAGTTCATGGCGGTGTCGAGCTACGGATCGTCGACGTCGTCGTCGGGCGTCGTTCGGATCCTCAAAGACCTGGATCGGGACATCGCCGACCGGGACGTTTTGATCGTCGAGGACGTCATCGACTCCGGACTCACCCTGTCGTGGCTGATGAAGAACCTCGCGACTCGTTCCCCGCGGTCGCTCGAGGTCGTCACTCTGCTGCGCAAGCCCGACGCGATGCGTGCCGTCATCGACGTCGCGGACGTCGGCTTCGACGTCGGCAACGAGTTCGTCGTCGGCTACGGACTCGACTACGCCGAGCGATACCGCGATCTGCCGTACATCGGCACCCTCCACCCGGACGTCTACTCCGAGTAGAACCGTGGACTCCGACCAGGTGTCACGCAGGGGGAACAACGACGGGTCCTCGAACGTTGACCTGTAGCCTCGTATTCGTCAGTCGACGGGAAGGACTAGGGGTTCAGTGGCACGGCCCGGCGCTCTCGCCGTTCCGCGTCGAGCACCCTCACGCGAATATCCATGAACCGTAAGAAACTGTTCCGCAACCTGGCCATCGTGGCCGTGATCCTGCTCGCCCTCTGGGGCTGGAGCGTGCTGCGGAACTCCGACCGCGAATACGCGGGCATCGACACCTCGGTCGCGATGACGCAACTCGACCAGAAGAACGTGAAGTCGGCACAGATCGACGACCGTGAACAACGTCTGCGACTCGAGCTCAAGAAGCCGATCAAGGTCGACGACGCCGAACAGACCAAGGTGACCACTCAGTACCCGTCCGGGGTGATGCCGCGGATCTTCACCGCCGTGCAGGATTCGGGCGCGCAGACCTACCAGACGAACATCACCAAGGATTCGGGGATCTGGCAGTCGATCCTCATCTTCGTCCTGCCGATGCTGATCCTGTTCGGTCTGTTCTTCTTCTTGATGAGTCGAGTCCAGGGCGGCGGACGCGGCGGCGTGATGGGCTTCGGCAAGTCCAAGGCCAAGCAACTCACCAAGGACATGCCTAAGACGACGTTCGCTGACGTCGCGGGCGCCGACGAGGCCGTCGAGGAACTCGACGAGATCCGCGACTTCCTGCAGAACCCGGCTCGCTACCAGGCACTCGGCGCGAAGATCCCGAAGGGCGTCCTCCTCTACGGACCGCCCGGAACCGGTAAGACCCTCCTGGCGCGCGCCGTCGCAGGCGAGGCGGGCGTCCCGTTCTACGCGATCTCCGGATCGGACTTCGTCGAGATGTTCGTCGGTGTCGGTGCGTCCCGTGTACGCGACATGTTCGAGCAGGCTAAGGAGAACAGTCCCTGCATCATCTTCGTCGACGAGATCGACGCCGTCGGCCGCCAGCGCGGCGCGGGCATGGGCGGCGGCCACGACGAACGCGAGCAGACCCTCAACCAACTGCTCGTCGAGATGGACGGATTCGGTGAACGCGCGGGCGTCATCGTGATGGCGGCGACCAACCGACCCGACATCCTCGACCCGGCACTGTTGCGTCCGGGTCGTTTCGATCGGCAGATCCCCGTCTCGAACCCGGATATCGCCGGTCGTAAGGCGATCCTCGCGGTCCACGCCAAGGGCAAGCCGATCGCGCCGGACGCCGACCTCGACGGGCTCGGCAAGCGCACTCCAGGGATGTCGGGCGCCGACCTGGCGAACGTCATCAACGAGGCCGCGCTCCTCACCGCTCGCGAACACAAGAACGTGATCACCGGCGAGATCCTCGAGGAGGCGGTCGACCGAGTGGTCGGCGGCCCGCGCCGCAAGAGCCGGATCATCAGCGAGCAGGAGAAGAAGACCGTCGCCTATCACGAGAGCGGTCACACACTGGCCGCGTGGGCGATGCCCGATCTCGACCCGATCTACAAGGTCACGATCCTGGCCCGTGGACGGACCGGCGGTCACGCGCTGGCGGTCCCCGAGCAGGACAAGGATCTGATGACTCGCTCGGAGATGGTGGCGCGACTGGTCATGGCGATGGGTGGCCGTGCTGCGGAGGAACTCGTCTTCCACGAGCCCACCACCGGTGCGAGCTCGGACATCGACCAGGCCACGAAGATCGCGCGAGCCATGGTCACCGAGTACGGCATGAGCGCGAAGCTCGGCGCCGTCCGGTACGGCCAGGAGCAGGGCGACCCGTTCATGGGTCGCGGGATGGGCAACACCGTCGAGTACTCGTCGGGCGTGGCAGCCGAGATCGACGCCGAGGTCCGCGAGCTCATCGAGGCTGCGCACACCGAGGCCTGGGCCATCCTGAACGACTATCGGGACGTCCTCGACGTACTGGCCGGTGCACTGTTGGAGAAGGAGACGCTGGTCCGCAAGGATCTCGAGAAGATTCTCGACGGCGTCGACAAGCGGCCGCGCATCACCAAGTTCGACGTCTTCGGTGATCGGACGCCGAGCACCAAACCGCCGATCAAGACTCCGGGCGAGTTGGCGGTCGAGCGCGGTGAGCCGTGGCCCCCGGTTCCCGAGACCGTCAAGCCGGAACCGACCTGGCAGGATGCGAACGGCGCGCAGCCGAACGGTGTTCCGGTTCCGCCCCAGTACGGACACCCCGAGAACGAGCAGCCGCAGAACGGTGCTCCCCAATACGGTCAGCCCCAGCAGCCTCCATACGGGCAGCCGCAGTACGGTCAGCCGCAGTATGCGCAGCCCCAGTACGGTCAGCCCCAGTACGGTCAGCCCCAGTATGGACAGCCGCAGTATGGTCAGCCCCAGTATGGACAACCGCAGTACGGGCAACCCCAGAACGCTAATCCCCAGCAAGACGCTCCTCAGAGCGGTCAGCAGCCGGCGCCGGGGTATCAATACCCGGGTACGCGACCGGATTACGGCGCCCCGCGGGACTGGTCTGCGCCGGGCTGGCCTCCAGAGGAGTCGCAGGGGCCCGCGGATCAGACGGGTGAGGAGCGACGATGACGCGTGCCGACGATGTGCAGGTCGGGATAGACCGGATCGACCGCAGCGGTGGTTCGATCGGCGAGTTCGATCAGGCGCGTGCCGAAGCGGCCGTCCGTGAACTGCTGATCGCGATCGGCGAGGACCCCGAGCGCGAAGGACTCAAGCGGACACCGCACCGGGTGGCCAACGCATATCGGGAGATGTTCGCCGGTCTGTACACCGAGCCCGACGAGGTCCTCGCGACGGTCTTCGACGAAGGCCACGACGAATTGGTCCTCGTGAAAGACATCCCGATGTACTCGACATGCGAGCACCACCTGGTCTCGTTCCGTGGCGTCGCGCACGTCGGTTACATTCCGGGCGAGTCCGGCCAAGTGACCGGCCTCTCGAAGCTCGCTCGCGTCGTCGATCTGTACGCGAAGCGACCGCAGGTGCAGGAACGTCTCACCAGCCAGATCGCCGATGCGTTGGTGCGCAGACTCGACCCGCGCGGCGTCATCGTCGTCATCGAGGCCGAGCATCTGTGCATGGCGATGCGCGGGATCCGCAAGCCCGGCGCGACCACTACGACGTCGGCGGTGCGTGGGCTGTTCAAGACGAGCGCGGTCTCCCGCGGCGAAGCTCTGGACCTGATCACGCGGTGATGGCGGGCCGGGATCTCGATCGCACCCTTGTGATGGGGGTGCTGAACGTGACCGCCGATTCGTTCTCGGACGGCGGACGGTATCTCGACGTCGACGACGCGGTGCGGCACGGACTCGAATTGGCTGCCGCAGGGGCGGACATCGTGGACGTCGGAGGCGAGTCGACTCGACCCGGTGCGATTCGCGTCGATTCGGGTACTGAAGTCGAGCGTGTGACGCCGGTGATCGCCGCACTGGCCGCGGAGGGCGTGCGGGTCTCGGTGGACACCATGCGTGCGTCGGTCGCGGCAGCAGCACTGGAAGCCGGGGCAGGCATCGTCAACGATGTGTCCGGCGGACGGGCGGACGTCGACATGGGCCGAGTCATCGCCGACACGAAAGCCCCGTGGGTCCTCATGCATTGGCGGCCGGCGGGCGACGAGCCGACGACCGACCGGCACTTCACACATCGGGTCGAAGACGAGGGCGGCTACCGGGACGTCGTCGCCGAGGTATCCGGTGAACTACTCGGGCAGGTGGACGCAGCGGTCGCCGCGGGCGTCGACCCCGACCTCATCATCTTGGATCCCGGCCTCGGCTTCGCTAAGACCGCTGAGCACAACTGGGCGTTGCTGCATGCACTTCCGACGCTCGTCGGACTGGGTTTCCCGGTCCTCATCGGTGCATCCCGTAAACGATTCCTCGGCTCGCTGCTGGCCGCAGACGGCGTGGACCGTCCGCCGGCCGGACGCGAGGTGGCGACCGCTGCGGTCTCCGCTCTGTCGGCGGCAGGCGGCGCCTGGGGCGTGCGTGTGCACGACGTGGCCGCGAGCAGGGATGCGATCGAGGTGGCCGCCGCATGGCGACGCGGAGGACGGAGAGGAAGCCATGGCTGACCGGATCGAGTTGCGCGGCCTGCACGTCCGCGGCAATCACGGGGTCTTCGACTACGAGAAACGCGACGGACAGGAGTTCGTCGTCGACGTGACGCTGTGGATCGACCTGCAGGATGCGGCGCGCAGCGACGATCTGGCCGACACCGTCGACTACGGTGTTCTCGCGCAGTTGGCGCACGACGTCGTGGCCGGCCCGTCGCGCGACCTCATCGAGACAGTCGGCGGCGAGATCGCCGACGCGATCATGGCGCACGAGGATCGGGCCTGTGCGTGCGAGGTGACCGTGCACAAGCCGTCGGCACCGATTCCGTTGACGTTCGACGACGTCGCTGTCGTGACTCGTCGTTCGCGGAAGCCTCGCGGGGCGTGATGACGTCCCGGGCGGTGTTGTCTGCGGGGTCGAACATCGGCGACAGCGTCGGTCTCCTTCGGTCGGTTCTCGACGCTGCGGGCGACGATCTGGTCGCGACGTCGGACGTCTATCGGACCGCGCCGTGGGGCGGCGTCGAACAGGACGATTTCGTCAATGTCACGCTCATCGTGGCAGGGGATCGGACACCGCGAGAGTGGCTCGAATTCTGCCGAGAGTGCGAGCGTGCCGCAGGCCGGGTCCGTGACGTTCGGTGGGGTCCGCGAACCCTGGACGTGGACGTTGTCCACGTCGACGTCGACGGCGAACCGGTGACCTCCGATGACCCGGAACTGACCCTGCCGCATCCGCGCGCCGGACAGCGAGCGTTCGTGCTGGTCCCGTGGCTGCAGATCGATCCAGATGCGGAGCTTGCAATCGAAGGGGAGCGACGCAGGGTCGTCGACCTGATCGCCGATTTGGACGGCGCCGAGGTAGCAGGCGTCCGACGAGCGGAGGCCCTGCGATGACGGCGCGCAGACCGGGTCCCGACGATCCGGTTCCCGGCGGTCGGACCCCCGGCGACGAGGACGACCGCCTCGGCATGACCAAGGTCCGGGATCTCGTGATCATCGCGCTCGTCGCGGCGGTCGCGCTGTGGATCCTGATCCGCTACAACTACGGCGCATTCCCGTCGTTGCCGTGGCCTGCGGGCGTCTTCTTGTACTTGCTGGCGGCGATCGAGTTCGTCATCGGGTTCATCGTGCGCGCTCGCGTCGCCGGACGTGACATCGGCCGCGCACGAGGGCAACTGCATCCGATCGCGGTGGCCCGTGTGATGGTGCTCGGTAAGGCGTCGGCGATCCTCGGAGCGATCGCGGCAGGCGGTTGGGTCGGAATCCTCGTGTTCTTGATGACGAACGGCGTTCTCGACGCGGCGCGCGCTGACCGACCCGCCGCCATCGTCGGTGCGATCGGCGGTGTGCTCTTGGCGGCCACCGCACTGTGGCTCGAACACTCGTGTCGCGCCCCCGACGACCCGGACGGCGAGCGCGACGCGTCCGACCCCGCGCCCGCCTAGCATCCACGTCCGACGTTCCCGACTCTCCGAGGTCCGGTGACCGGTCGCGGTCCGACGTGCCGGTAAGTTGGCTGCATGACCGAAGAGACGGACAGCGGACAGACGCGGGGATCTCGACCGTCGACGGGCCAGTGGGCGATCGCATTGTTGATCGTATTGGCGCTCATCGCCAGCCTGCTCATGGTGTTCGGAGACAACCTGTCGATGCAGGCGACGCTCGCGGTGATCGCAGCCCTGTGGGCGGCGGTGATCGGCGCGGTGCTGGTCACGAAGTACCGAAGGCAGGCCGACACCGCCGAGAACCGCACGCGGGATCTGCGTCTGGTTTACGAGTTGCAGCTCGAGCGGGAGATCGCGGCTCGTCGTCAGTACGAGTCGGACGTCGAGTCGTCTATCCGACACGAGCTGTCGGAGGAGTCGAGCCATGAGCTCGAGGAGCTGAAGGCGCAAGTTCTTGCACTTCGGTCGAGCCTGGAACAACTGCTGGGCAAACCGCTGCCGGAGTCGCGGATCGCGATCGGGTTGGAGCGTCCGCGTGAGCTCAGTTCGGGTCTGACGGGTGCGTCGTACGCCGACGTGACCGATGACCATGCCGCCGCCGAACGGGATTTCGCAACGACTGCGCCTCAGACCGACGACGGACGTCACGTTCCCGAGCCCGCTGTCGATCCCGAGCCGGTCGAGATGACCGAGATCATCCCGGTTGTCACCGACGATCCGGCCGACGTCGAGCCGGAGCCAGAACCGGAACCTGAGCCCGAGCCGGTCGAGGTGCCTCGGCCCGCGCCGCAGCAGTGGCGTCCCCGTCCTGGCCCCCAACCGCAGGCACCCCAACAGCAGGTACCCCAACCGCAGGCGCACCGACAGCAGGCGCCACAGCAGCAGGCACCGCACCAGCAGGGGCGTGTCCCGCAGCCTCCGCCAGTGCCTCAGGCTCCGCAGCGTCCGGGCGCTCCGCGCTTCGCCGCGGGCCCCCAGGCACCGGGCCCGCATCAGCGCACGCCGTTCGGCGCAGGCGCTTACGAGCCGCCGTCGGCGCCCTTCCGAGCGCAGCAGGGGCCGCCGCAGCAGTACGCCGAGCAACACCAGGCTCCGCAGCGGCCGGAGGAAGTCGAGCCGGAGGCCGTCGACGATGGTGCGCATGCGGCAGGGCGGCCGGCGAGTGAACTCCTCTCTCGGCTCCGCGAGGGCTCCGGAGGCCGTGGGCCGGCGTCGGGCGGGCACCGTCGCCGTCGCGATTAGAACCGTTCCGACTCTGCGATCTGACCCAGCGAGCCCGATGACGCTGTGACCGGGTGAACCCGGTCACAGCGTTGTGGCACCTGCTGCTCGCTGGGCCTATCGTGGGCTGCGGACGTCTGGTACCCGGAGCGCGCGGAATGTGCGTTGGAGGGACTGGAACGACAATGGAGGCAACGGTGGAATCACCGAGGGCACCGGCTCGCCTACGCGTCGGCATCATCAGTGCGGGACGTGTCGGCACTGCACTCGGCGAAGCGCTCGCGGCCGTCGGGCACCGTGTCGAATCCGTCCGCGCCGGATCGCCGCAGTCTGCGGCTCGAGCGGCAGACCGGCTGCCCTTCGCTAAGATCCGGGACCTGGCAGGCGTGGTCGCCGACTCCGAGTTGATCGTCATTGCAGTCCCCGACACCGAACTCGCCGACGTCGCCGATGACATCGCCGGGCTGGTGACGCCGGGAACCATCGTCGCCCACACGGCCGGCTCTTACGGCGTGGAGATCCTGGATCCGGTCGCGAGATCGGGTGCGATCGTGCTGGCGACGCACCCCGCGATGACATTCGTCGACTCGCCTGAGGACACCGTGCGTCTGGCCTCGGCGTGCTTCGGAGTGACCGCCGCAGACGAGGTCGGCGACGCGATCGCGATGGCACTGGTTCTGGAGTTGGGTGCGACACCGGTCCGGATCGCGGAGACCAGCCGAGGGCTCTACCACGCCGCGCTCGCGCACGGCTCCAACAATCTGAACGCCCTGATCACCGACGCGGTGACTGCCTTGCGGGCGGCGATCAACGGTCCAGCGGGCGACGCCGCTGATAACGCAACCGTTGACGGCGGCGGTGTCGGACTCGCCGAGCAACTGCTCGCACCGCTCGTCACGGCGTCGCTGGAGAATGTTCTGGCGCAGGGCCGGTCGGCGTTGACCGGTCCCGTGGCACGCGGCGACGTCGGTACCGTCGCCCGTCATCTCTCCGAACTGTCCGACGTCCACGAAGGCATCGCCCGCGGCTACCGTGTCCTCGCCGCCCGTGCAGCGGCCCAGCACGACGCCGATCCCGCCCTTCGTCACCTCCTGGAGGCACAGCCGTGACCGACGCACCTCTATTCACTCCGGGCGAGCTCACCGTCCACCGTGACCCCGCCGATCTGCGCCGCGTCACCAGGGCGTTGCGCGGCACGGGCAAACGTGTCGCTCTGGTGCCGACGATGGGTGCGCTGCACGACGGACACCTGCAGTTGGTGCGCACGGCGCAGCGGACGGGCAACACAGTGGTCGTCGTGTCGATCTTCGTCAATCCGCTGCAGTTCGGTGCGGGGGAGGACCTCGACGCCTATCCGCGGACCTTTGACGATGACGTCGCCAAGTTGAAGACGGCGGGCGTCGAGTTGGTCTTCGCGCCCACCGCGGCTCACATGTACCCGAACGGGCCGCGCACCACCGTGCACCCGGGGCCTACGGGCGACATCCTCGACGGTGTCTCTCGGCCCGGGCACTTCGCTGGGATGCTCACCGTGGTCGGAAAGCTGCTCAACATCGTCGGGCCGACTGTGGCGTACTTCGGCGAGAAGGATTATCAGCAGCTCGTGTTGGTCAACCAGATGGTGAACGACCTCGACATGGATGTCGACATCGTCGGGGTGCCGACGGTGCGTGAAGCCGACGGACTCGCGCTGTCTTCGCGCAACCGGTACCTGTCCCCGGACGAGCGAGAGATCGCGACGGTGCTCTCGGCCGCGCTGTTGGCGGGCACACACGCCGCGGCGGGTGGACGCGACGCGGTTCTCGCTGCCGCCCAAGCAGTACTCGACACCCAGCCACAGATCTCCGTCGACTACCTCGAACTGCGCGGCCTCGGTCTGCAGGAGGCCCCGGAGATGGGCGACGGTCGTCTGCTCGTCGCAGCACGACTCGGGTCGGCACGACTGATCGACAATGTCGGCGTCGCGATCGGCACCGGATTCATCGGAAAAGAAGAGGGATGACGCATGTTCAGAACCATGATGACGTCGAAGATTCATCGTGCGACGGTGACGCAGGCCGACCTGCATTACGTCGGCTCGGTGACGATCGACCAGGATCTGCTCGACGCCGCAGATCTGCTCGAAGGCGAGCAGGTGACGATCGTCGACATCGACAACGGCAACCGTCTCGAGACGTATGCGATCGCCGGCGAGCGCGGTAGCGGTGTGATCGGTATCAACGGCGCTGCAGCACATCTCGTTCACCCGGGCGACCTGGTGATCATCATCGCCTACGGCATCCTGGACAGGGACGAGGTGCGCGAGTACTCCCCGCACGTCGTGTTCGTCGACGCGGACAACCGGCCGATCACGATCGGCGCCGATCCGGCCGACGTGCCGGAGGGCTCGGGTCTGAAGGACCCGAGGCAGCTCGCGCGGGTCTGACGTCTCGATGCTCCTCACCGTCGACATCGGGAACACGAACATCCACCTCGGCGTGTTCGCAGGTCTCGGCGATAACGCAGAATTGGTGCGCGACTGGCGTATTCACACGCAGCCGAACTACACCGCAGACGAGCTCGCCCTGACGTTGCGCGGACTGCTCGGTCCGGACGTCGAGCAGGTGACTGCGGCAGCCACCCTCTCCACCGTGCCGTCCCTCCTGCGGGAGATGCGGGTGATGCTGCCTCGATACTTCGGGAAGGGCCCTCACATCCTTCTCGAGCCGGGGGTGCGAACCGGTGTCCCGCTGCTCGTCGACAATCCGAAAGAGGTCGGTACCGACCGGGTCGCGAATGCATTGGCCGCGCACGGGAACTACCCGGATCGTCCCTGCATCGTCGTCGCGTGCGGTACGGCGACCGTCGTGGACGCGGTCTCGGCGAAGGGCGAGTACCTCGGCGGTGCGATCGCCCCGGGGATCGACCTGGCGATCCAATCCCTCAGTGACCACACGGTGACGGTGCGCAAAGTGGAACTCGCGCCCCCGCGCAGCGTCGTCGGGAAGAACACTGTCGAGGCCTTGCAATCGGGAATCCTGTTCGGCTTCGCCGGCCAGGTCGACGGCCTCGTCGAACGCATCAAACGAGACGTGCCCGGATTCGACGGTCCGGACGTCTGCGTCGTCGCCACCGGTTACCTCGCGCCGCTGATTTTCGACGAGTGCCGAAGCCTCACAGTGCATCACCCGCATCTGACACTCGACGGGCTACGGCGAGTGTATGAGCGATCACGGCGCCGCTGACACCCTCGCTCGACGGCGGATCCCGGCGAGTGAGGTGGAAGGCAGCCACGCGCCGGGGCCGTCTAGGCCTGGCCGCGGGCGGCTCTGAGGCATCATCGACTCATGTCCGAACTCATGAGACGCCGGGTGAGTCACGATGCCTAGGCCCAGCGAGGCGCGCGAGGCGGCCGCGCCCACGACACCCGTCCAGCGCGAACGGGCTCGTCGCATCCTCCGTGTGGCGGCCCGACTCGGGGCGGACCGAGGCCTCGACTCGGTGCGAATGGCCGATGTCGCCGCGGAAGCGGGCGTCTCGCTCGCCACTCTGTACCGCTACCATCCGACGAAGCATCACCTCTTCGCCGCACTGATGCTCGAGTATGCGCGAGAACTCGGTCCCGATCAGTCTCATGCCGAAGACGACCCGGTCGAGGCGGTTGCCGAGATGATGGCCGACGCCTGCCGGAGCATGCTGGCTCGGCCCCTCCTCGGGCGCGCGATGATCGTGTCGATCAACGCGATCCGCGCCGAATCGCAGACCACCGGATTCGATCTGCGCGGTCGGATCCTCGCCGCCGCGGGCATCACCGAGCCGACGCCGGACGACCTGCAGCTCACCGGGATCGTCGAACAGACCGCATACGGCGTCCTCTCGTGGGCGGTGATGGGGGAGCTCACGCCTGACGAAGCGCAGGACAGCATGCGCCGGGCCTGCCGACTCCTTCTCGCTCCGTGGCGCAGCTGATCGGTATCAGATGCGCACTAGCATCTTTCCGGTGTTTGCGCCGTTGAGCATGTCGAGAAACGCCTGTGGGGCGTGTGCGAGTCCGTCGACGATCGTCTCGTCATACCGCAGACGGTCCTGTGTCAGCCATGCTCCGGTCTCGGCGAGGAAGTCCGGGCGGCGAGCCGCGCTGTCGCCGACGATGAAGCCGCGCATCGTCAGACGTTTCGTGACGAACTGGTACATGTTGTCCGGGCCCGACGTGCGCCCGGTCGTGTTGTAGTTCGAGATGGCGCCGCACGCGGCGATTCGCCCATTGTCGTTCATCGACTCGATGGCGGCCTCGAGATGGTCGCCGCCGACATTGTCGAAGTAGACGTCGATACCGTCGGGCGCGGCGTCCGCCAGCTGCCGACGGACGTCGCCGTCGTGATAATCGAATGCGGCGTCGAACCCGAGATCGTCGACGAGGTGGCGGACCTTATCGGCATTCCCCGCGCTTCCGATCACGCGCGGCGCACCGCGGAGTTTGGCCATCTGGCCGACGATGGAACCGACGGCGCCCGCCGCCCCGGAGACGAACACTGTGTCGCGAGGGCCGAACGACGCGATGTCGAACAGGCCGACATAAGCGGTGAATCCAGTGAGTCCGAGCACGCCGAGGTGAACGCTCGTCGCCAGCCCGTCATCGGGGAGCGGGAGTGCCGAGGACGAGTCGAGGACCGCGTACTCCCGCCAACCGAGGCCGTGGGACACTCTGGTGCCGACGGGTAGCGCGTCGGAGCGGGTCGCGATCACCTCGCCGACGGCTCCGCCGGTGAGCGGCTCGCCGAGTGCGAACGGCGGGACGTACGACTTCGCGTCGTTCATCCGTCCCCGCATGTATGGGTCGACGCTCATGAACTCGTTGCGGACCAGTACCTGATCGGCGTCGAGGTCGGGGACGGCGACGGTGGTCGCTTCGAAGTCGGTGAGGGCGGGTTCGCCCACAGGACGAGCCGCGAGATGGATCTCAAGGGATTGCGTGGGCCGTGCGTCGGACATGTCGCTCCAGTTCTCGTACGTGTGAAACCTCCTCCACACCTACTCCGACCGCGCGAGCATCAGCAGCCTTGGCGTCGGTGAGATGTCGCGCACGGGATACGGTTCGGTGCATGGAGAAGCATTACGCCGACGTTGTGAGATCGGGCGATGTCCATCGTCTCGGGGAATACGCCCTCACGCAGGAGTCGATCATCGCCTTCGCCGAGCAATGGGATCCGCAATGGTTCCACGTGGACCCCGACGCCGCGGACAACGGTCCGTTCGGGGGCCTCATCGCAAGCGGCATCCAGACTCTGGCGATCTATCAGAAACTCGCCGTCGAAGCCGTGTTCGACAAGTTCCACGTCCTCTGCGGGAAAGAGGTCACAGACGTCCGGTTCTGGCAGCCTGTACGACCCGGCAGTGTGATCACCGGGACGATGACGACCACGACGGTTCGCCCTGAAGCGGGCCGCGGGCGAGCGCTCGTCGCCTACGACGTGGAGCTGACCGACAAGGACGCAGGTGTCGTTCTCACCGCGGTGATGACCGTGTACATAAAGCTGCCCGAGGACCACCTGGGCTCCTAACGCCACCGACCGCTCAGCGCAGCGGGTTCGCCAGCAGCAGTTCGCAATTGCGGTCCGCTGCCGTTCCGGCCCGGTCCTCGAGATGGATGTCGTTGAGCGAGAACTCGCGGTACAGACTTGCCAGGCCTTGCTGTGTCAGGTTCGACGGGTCGGCGGTGTACGGCCCGTCGGCTTCGATCAACGGCGTGAAGACGCTGATCGTGCCGTCCTTGTTGTCGGCCACCTCGATGATCCGCGCGAGCTGGGGGAAGTCGATGTGGCTTGCGGTGTTGATCTCCCAGAAGCTGTGCTCAGGCGTCGAGCCGCGGTGCGGTGTCACGGCGTTATTATGGGTGTGGCCGTTGACCCAGGCGATCACATTCGGGTGCGCCTTCAACCGTTCGACGAGGTGCTTCCCGTCGAACTGGGCTTGCCCCGGCGTCTCTGGATTGGGCAGTCTCGCGGTCATCGTGGTGGACGTGTGATGACTGAAGACGATCACCAGGTGGTCGGCGTGCGCACGGATCTGCTTGGAGATCCAGTCCAGTTGCTTCTGGCTGATGGAGCCGTCGGCGATGCCGAGACTGTTCGTCGTGTTCATGGCGATCCCGAGTACGCCGGGAGCGATCTGGAATCGGTACCAGCTGGGGCCGTCGGGGTCGGCGAATCCGTGTCCGACCGGGCCTGCGCCGGTGATCGACGGGTCGAAGTGTCTGCGAACGAACTCGCGTGGGGAATAGGGTCGTCGTCGCGGGTCTGCCGTCGCGGGAAGGAGGGGGCCGGTGGCCTTGAGCTTCGCGAGCAGCGGTACGACAGACGACGGGGCGCTACCGAGCGCGTTCGCGATCGCGCCGACGGTCGGGTCGGTGCCGGGCAGATCGAATTTCGCGTCGCCGAGATACAGCCAGTCGATCAGGTTGTTCGGCACGGTGCCGACCATCTGGTCGTCGTGGTTGCCGAAGACGGAGTACCAGCGCATGTTCAGGCCGGGGCTGACGTGGGCGCGGATCGCTGCGTGCAGAAGCCCGGGGACGGTGGGGAACCCGCGGTCCTTGTACTGGTCGGGGGTGTCGATTTCGGGGCGGTAGTACATCGCCGATCCGTCCGATTGAACGCCTTCGAACCGAGTCGGATGCCCGGTGTTCGGGGTGATCTTCCCGCCCGCGAGGAGTCGTTGGTACCACTCGAGCTCGACGATCTCGTGGTTGTCGGTGTTGTCGCCGGTAGAGACCACGCAATCGAACGCGCGAGCCGTGAACGGCCCGCCCGAGAGTGCGTTGATGCGTTTGACGAGTGCGACGGCGGCCTGCGTGCCGAGCGCCTCCTGCGGGCGGTATGCGGGTCCCTGCAGGGGATGGACGTATTCGAAGCGCGCGGGGCTCTGGACGTCGGTGATATGGATGTCGGTGAGCTGGACGAACGATGCCAGACCGGTCCGAGTCGAATCGCGTCTCGGTCTCGCGGCGGCGAGTTCTTCGCGCACGTACAGGGGCCAGCCTCTGCCTTCGACGAGTTTGCGGTACCCCTTCTTGTCCGGGCGTCCGGCGACTCCGACCTTCGCGAGGGTCGTTCCGGCGGCGTCGGCCGACGACGTGGCTCCGGGCTCGGCGTGGACCAGGCCGGCACTGATCGACGACGCGATCGAGGATGCCGCGACCGCCCCCGCGGCTGCAGCGCTTGAACGCAAGAACGAGCGGCGAGACATACTCATGGAACCGACTGTAACGTGTGACACTGCAACGTGTGACACTGCCGAATCGGCCGGGTTCCTGATCGATCGATCTGCAGCGGCCCAGATCGTGGACTGCACTCCGGGGGCGGCGACGGCGATTCTGCTCACTCGCGCGCAAAACTCTGGAAGACGACGCACTGGTGTGGCAGAGTCCTCGTCGTGATCAAGAGCTGTCAGGAGTGTTGTCAGGACTGACGTCCCGCTGTGCGTGGACGGTCCTGTGTCTCGACCTACCCGCTCGTTCGATCACCATCCGAGGAATCCCTCATGACTGTTGTGATATCTGCACCCGTGTCCGCTCCCTTTGTTCCGGTACCGCTGTCAGTTCAGGCCGACCGTTTTCGTCAGGCGCTCGCCGACGGGGCGATCGCCGTCGACCTGCGTGACGCCGCATCGCACCGACGGTTCGGTGCACTGCTCGGCGCCTTCGCGGTGGACTCCGCCGAGGCGCTCGATCTCCTGAGTCCCGATTCGCCGTCGGCGCTTCGGACGGCGACCGCGGACGCCCTGTGGGTGCTCGTCTCCGAAGACGGGCACGACGCCGAGTTGCTCGCCTGGCATCTTCAAGCACGAGGAGTCATCGGGGCGCGTTTCGTCGTCGGCGGTCATCGCGCGTTGCGTGAACGCGGGGTCAGTGGCTCGGTCGGCGCCGACGCACTCGGCCTGTACGACCCGCGTTGACGATTGGCTCCCGACGGCTGCGGCCAATTACCCTAGTCGGGTGAGCCAGCACCAGAGTGACGAGCAGATCCGCGAGGACGATCAGACCCCCGAACAGCTGCGCATCCGCCGGGACAAGCGCGAGCGCATTCTCGCTGAAGGGCGCGAGGCGTACCCCGTCGAGCTGGCTCGTACGCACACTCTCGCCGAGATCCGTGCCGAGTACTCCGACCTCGAGGCCGGTATGGAGACCGGTGTTCAGGCCGGTGTCGCGGGACGCGTGATCTTCATCCGCAACAAAGGCAAGCTCTGCTTCGCCACTCTGCAGGAGGGGGACGGCACCAAGCTGCAGGCGATGCTCTCGCAGGCCAAGGTCGGCGAGGACGGCCTCGCCTCGTGGAAGGCTGACGCCGACCTCGGCGACATCGTCTTCGTCCACGGCGAGGTCATCTCATCACGAACGGGCGAACTGTCGATCATGGCCGACGAGTGGCAGATGGCGTCGAAGTCGTTGCGCCCCTTGCCCGTTGCGCATAAGGAGATGAACGAGGAGTCGCGGGTCCGTCAACGGTACGTGGATCTGATCGTCCGCCCCGAGGCTCGCGAGACCGCACGGACCCGCGTCACTGCGATGGCTGAACTGCGGCGGTTCCTCACCGAACGCGACTTCCTCGAGATCGAGACGCCGATGCTGCAGACGCTGCACGGCGGTGCGGCGGCTCGTCCGTTCGTCACCCATTCCAATGCCTTCGACATGGACCTGTACCTGCGGATCGCGCCGGAACTGTTCCTCAAGCGCGCCGTCGTCGGCGGTATTGAGCGAGTCTTCGAAGTGAATCGCAACTTCCGGAACGAGGGCGCCGACTCGACGCACTCGCCCGAGTTCGCGATGCTCGAGACCTACCAGGCGTACGGCACCTACGACGACGCCGCCGTTTTGACGAGGGAACTCGTCCAGGCCGTCGCGCTCGGGGCGGTCGGCACGTTGACTCCGACGATGCCGGACGGGTCTACCTACGACCTGTCGGGCGAATGGAAGTCCGTGTCCATGTACCCGTCGCTGTCGGAGGCACTCGGCCGCGAGATCGTACCGCTCGAGACGAGTGTCGACGAACTGCTGGCGATCGCCGCCGAGGTCGGACTCGAGGTTCCGAGGGACAAGGGCTACGGCCATGGCAAGCTTGTCGAGGAACTGTGGGAGCACATGGTCGGCGACAACCTCGACGAGCCGGTGTTCGTCCGCGACTTCCCGGTCGAGACATCGCCGCTGGTTCGCGCCCACCGCAGCATCCCGGGTGTCGTCGAGAAATGGGACCTCTACGTCCGCGGCTTCGAACTCGCCACGGGCTACTCCGAATTGGTCGACCCGATCATCCAGCGTGAGCGTTTCGTCGACCAGGCTCGCCTCGCCGCCGCGGGCGACGACGAGGCGATGGTCCTCGACGAGGAGTTCCTCGCTGCGATGGAGTACGCGATGCCGCCTACCGCCGGAACCGGCATGGGAATCGACCGACTCCTGATGGCGATCACCGGCCTGGGTATCCGCGAGACCGTTCTCTTTCCGCTGGTGAAGCCGATCCAGTAGGCCTGCCCATCACCCCTGGGTCGAGTCGTAGTACGTCCAGGGCTCGTGCGAGACGACGCTGCCGTCGGGTGCCAGGATCTCAAGCGCGTCGGGGCGGACGTGGTAGGCGTAGCCGTTGTTGAAGGCGTGATAGCCGCTGCTCGCGTAACGCGCGGTCGGGACCACGAGGGTCTCACCGGTCGACTTTGCGAGTCCCTTGTACGTGTAGTCGACCGCGTGGCCGGGATTCTGGCAGATGACGATCTGCGACGATGCCGACTCAGCCTTGACGAAGGTCTGGGCGGCGCATGCGGGCCCGCCGGGGAAGCCGTCCCCATAACCGGGGTCGGCGGCGGCCTGTCCGGTGCCGAGGACGGCGCCTGCGGCGAACAGTGCGGTAGCGGCGGTCAGGCCTGCGGTGCGGATTCGGTTGCTCATATGTGTCTCCTCATTTCGCTCGCATGATCTGCTCGTGATTCCAGTGTGTGCCCGAGAATCCGCGGTGTCGTTCGTCCGAACTACACCGCGGATCGCGGTCACCGCTGGTAGTAGTACGTCCACGGCTCACTGGAGACCACCGAGCCGTCGGGGGCGGTGATCAGCAGTCGGTCGCGGTGCACGTGGTACGTGTAGCCGTTGTTCACGGCGTGGAATCCAAGCGAGTCCTGGGTGGCGCCCCAGATGTCGACGGTGTCACCCGTCGTCGTGGCCTCACCCTTGTACGCCCAGCCGGTCGGGCCTTGCACCGGGCAGATCACCACCTCGGAGACCGCCGAGGACGCCATCACCTGGACTGGCCCGTTGCAGTAGGGTCCGCCGGGGAATCCGTCCGCCGAAGCCTCGCCGGCGCCGACCAGAGTGGCGGCGGACAGACCTGCGGCAGCGATCCCGGCGATCGCGATGCGGGTGGCGAGAATGTGAGTACCGCTCGTGTGGTTCGTGAGCTTGCGCATGATGAACACGTCCTCTCGCAGGCGGCGGCAGCGGCCGGCCGATCGATGCCTGCGGATCGGGGTTGGGTCAACGTCGACCGCTACTGGGTATGTCGGACAGTGTCCGACGCCACGTTAGGTCGCTGTCGTTCAAACAGATGAACGACGACGGCGAGCTCAGGGAAGAAGTCGTGCGCGACGCGCGTTGACGACCGCTTCGAAACGGGTCGCCGCGTTCAGCTTGGTCATCAGCGACTTCACATAGTCCTTCACCGTGTAGACGCCGATGCCGAGGTGGCCGGAGATCGCCCGGTTCGACAACCCCGCACCGAGCAGTCCGAGGACGTCCTGCTCGCGCGCAGTGAGATGGACGGTCGGCTCGTCGGCGGGGTTCTGGTGCGCGAGATCTGCGGCGATCTCCAACATGCGCGCTCGTACCGACTCGTCGCCGACGGAGTCTGCGAGTGCCCGCAACTGCATGTACGAGTCGTGGACCCGGGTCCGCCAGGCTGCGAGATCACGCTCCTCGTCGTCAGTGCGCAGGGTGGACAGGACGTCGGAGACCGCCAGCTGTTGTTCCACGGACCGCGCTTCGTCCACGACGGCGTCGAGCGCGGAACCGAGTTGTTCCTGCGCGGTCCGTCGTGCGGCGTACAGGACGCCGATCTGTCGCCGACCGACGATGATCGGCGCCGCCACGATGGCTCGGAGGGCTTCGGCTCGGATGATCTCGTCGTAGGTGTGCGTGATGAGCGGCGAACGCACGTAATCGCCGATGGCCTCGGCGCGGGCGCGTCCGACTACTCGGCCACCGAGGCCGTGGCCCGGGTCCAGGTTCGCGCCCCGCAGCGGACCGACCAGGTCTCCGTCGAACGAGAACAGTTCGATGCTCGGAGCATCGCCGGGCAGGACGCGACCGGCGAACGCGAGGGTCGCACCGGTTCGCCGCCGCAGTTGCGCGAGCGGACGGCGCAGCGTGCGGGCCAGTTGTTCTGCAGGAGCACCCCTCTTCAGAGGGTTGCCGGTGTCGGTCGTCACATCCATCATTGTGTCATCCCGCAGGTCGAGTGAGTGGAGGACGGGCATGAACGACGCTGCACGAGAAGGCGCAGACCTGCAGGTCGCCGACTGGCTGGACGTCTACGGGGCGCCGGACGCGAGTGTGGCGAACCTGCTGTGCGACCGCCACGATCGGGACGCGGTCGCGTTCACTCTCGTCGAGCCGGACTTGTCATCGGTTGAGTTCAGCTACGGGGAGCTCGCGGACGAGTCACGGCGCATGGCGACGGTTCTTGCGGCACACGGCGTGGCGCGCGGAGACCATGTCCCGGTCCTGCTCGGCAAGCGCCGCGCGCTGGTCGTGACACTTGTCGCGCTGTGGCGGATAGGTGCGGTGCACGTTCCGCTGTTCACCGCGTTCGCCACCGGTGCGATCGCTCTGCGAGTCGAGGGGGCCGATGCGCGGATCGTGGTGACCGATGCGTCCCAACGCGACAAGGTCGACCCGATCGGCGCAGTGACCGTTCTCGATGTCGACGACCTGGTCGCCGAGGCGGAGGCTGCGCAGCCGTCCACCGACGATGCGGCGGTGGGCGGCGACGGCGTGTTCGTCCAGTTGTATACGAGCGGGACGACGGGGAAGCCGAAAGGAGTCCCGGTGCCGATGCGAGCACTGGCGTCTTTTCAGGCGTACCAGCACTTCTCGCTCGACGTCGCCGAGGACGACGTGTTCTGGAACGCCGCCGATCCCGGCTGGGCGTACGGCCTCTACTACGCGGTGATCACGCCGCTCGTCACCGGGCGCACGAGCCTGTTGTTCAATGCGGGGTTCACCCCGGACTCGACGGTCGAGGTGCTCAAGAAGTTCGGTGTCACCAATTTCGCGGGCGCGCCCACCATTTTTCGAGCACTGCGCGCGCATGCAGACACGGCGGGAGTGGCATTGCGTCGCGCTTCGTCGGCAGGCGAACCGCTGACGCCCGATATCGTGGAGTTTGGCCGCACGCAGCTCGGATGCGAAGTGCGCGATCACTACGGTCAGACCGAGATCGGCATGGTGATCGGCAATCACTGGAACGTCGACGTCGCGATGCCGCTGAGGCCGGGGTCGATGGGCCAGCCGATGCCGGGCTATGCCGCCGGAATCGTCGACGGACAGATCGCGATCGAGGTGAAGGCCAGTCCGGCGCTCTGGTTCACCGGCTACGACGCAGCACCGGAGAAGACTGCGGAACGCTTCACTGACGACGGCGCCTGGTACCTGACCGCCGATACCGGAAGAGTCGACGACGAGGGCTACTTCTCGTTCACTGCGCGCGACGACGACGTGATCCTTGCGGCCGGGTACCGCATCGGGCCATTCGATGTGGAGAGCGTCCTGGTGACGCACGCGTCTGTCGCCGAGGTGGCGGTTGTCGGGCGACCGGATCCAGAAGGGATCCGCGGCGAGGTGGTCGAGGCGTTCGTCGTCCTGAATGCCGGTTTCACCGGCGACGATGCGCTCGCGACCGAACTACAGGCGCTGGTCCGTGACGAGTACTCGAAGCACGCGTACCCGCGGGCCGTCCACTTCGTCGAGTCGCTGCCGAAGACGCCGAGTGGCAAAGTGCAGAGATTCGTTCTGCGCGCGGAACAAGCGTGACGCTAGTCCACCGTAATCGAAAATAAATTTGTTAAAAGTGTTGTATAGATCACTCTCACGTTCTACTATTAGAACATACATTCGATTCTTGCCGAATCGGCAGAACGGGGGAGTCATGTCGGTCAACGGGTGGTCTGATGTCGACCTGGCGCCAGTCGGAGTCGGCGGTAAGGCTGGCAGCGCGGTCCTCAATGCTCTGTATGCGGGCGAGGGGTACCTCGCGTTTCTGCGGTTCCAAGCGATCTACGCGATGCTGGTCGAGGCTGCCGGTTCGGCGGGGGTCGCGCTGGACGCAGCCGACCGTCGGGTGGTCGATGTCTTCGCAAGCGTCGCTCGTGAGGTGTCGACGGCACTATGCGTCGCGGCGAGAACTGCGGACCGGCAGGTCGATCTCGCAGTGGAGGCGTCCGAGCGGCTGCCGCAGGTAGCGCGACTCATGCGTGACGGTGTGATCAGCGTGGCCGCGTTCGGCGATGTAGTGCTGCAGACGACCGGGGTGCAGGACGCCGACCTGGTTGCAGCCGTCGATGCCGCCACCGCTGCCGAATTATCGGAGATGGGAGGGGTGTCTCGCAAGGACGCAGCCGACACCGCTCGCCGCATGGTCGCCGAGACCGATCCGGGCGGTCTGCGTGAACGTCGGCAGGCGCGGGGCAAGGGTGTCAACGTGTCGCACGACGTCGACGGCTCCGACGTCACGATCGCCACCACTCCGGAGGACGCAGCCCTGATCGATGCGAGCGTGAACTCTGTCGCCGATCGGGTGTGCGAGAACGATTCGCGCTCATGCGGCGTGCGCCGCCACGACGCAGCTGTCGCGCTGCTGACCGGTGGCGAATACGGTTGCACCTGCGGTGTTGCCGACTGCGGTGTCGTTGTGTCGCAGGAAGAGGTCGCCGCCCGCTTCGCCAAGATCGTCGTCCACGTGGTCGCCGATGCGGGCACGATCGCGGGCGATGCGGACAAGGCAGGCTGGCTGGACGGTTTCGGGGTCATCGACCCGCACCACGTGCGGGAGATCGCCACACGTCGTGACGCGGTGCAGCGGCCTCTCGACGTCGCGGGTCTGGCAGACGGCGCCGCGCAGGCAGGTAATCCGTACCGCCCGACGGCCGCTTGTGACGTAGCGATGCGTGCGGTGTTCGGCATGTGCGTCGAGCCCGGTTGCGGGCGCCCGGCGTGGCGATGCGACCTGGACCACGTGTGCGAGTTCAACCATGACGATCCGTCGGCGGGCGGCGCGACTTGCCTGTGCAACCTGAACCCGAAGTGCCGTTTTCACCATTTGTGCAAGACCTTCGGGGAAGGGTGGATCGACGATCAGATCACCGACGCGAATGGGGTGATCTGGACGGAGATCACGTCGCCGACCGGATACACGGTGCGCTCACGAGCGCGGAACCATTGGCTGGTTCCAGGCCTCGGCCTCGTGCCGTGCAGTCACGGCACGCCGTCCGCTCCGGGCGCGGTCGACCACGGCGATCAGCCGATGCGGTCTCGGTCGCGCACGACGGCCAAGCATGCGTATCGCAATCGCATCCGGTCGCACCGACGGTACGTCCAGGCATGCGCCGATGCTGCGCGGAAGGTGGAGTTCGAGTCGGCGGGCCCGCCACCGTTCTGACCCGTGCTGTGTGCGACGCGTCAGGCCAGTTCCCGCTTGAGTACTTTGCCCGATGGGTTCCGAGGAAGCGCCTCTACGAACTGGATCGAGCGTGGGATCTTGAAGTTCGCGAGATGCTCACGCGCATACTCCAGCACGTCGTCGGCGGTCACCTTCGCGTCGGCGGTCGTCGTGACGAACGCGCGTCCGACCTCTCCCATCCGCTCGTCGGGGACGCCGATCACGGCGACCTCAGCGACTCCGTCGACGCGGGCGATGACCTGCTCGACCTCCGCCGGATAGACGTTGAATCCGCCGCAGATGTACATGTCCTTGAGTCGGTCGGTGATCGTCAGATTGCCTCGTTCGTCGAGAGTCCCGACGTCACCCGTGTGCAACCACCCATCGGGGTCGATCGCAGCGGACGTCGCCTCGGGGTCGTCGAGATAGCCACGCATCACCATCGCTCCGCGTGTCAACACCTCACCCTCGTCCGACAGCTTCACCTCCATGCCCTTGTATGCGCGGCCGCACGTCGTGGCGACGGTGACGTCGTCGTCGCCGGCGCGGCAGGTCGTGATGAATCCACTCGTCTCGGTCTGCCCGTAGGCGGTCAGCACGGCCGCGACACCGAGGTCGGCTTGGATGCGTTCGATGAGGACGACCGGAACGATCGTCGCGCCGGTCACCACCAGACGCAACGAAGAGAGGTCGTAGTCGGAGCGGGACGGATCGTCCAGGACGGTCTGGAAGATCGTCGGTGCGCCGGGGAAGACGGTCACTCGCTCGGCGTCGATCAACCGCATGGACTCGGCTGGAGAGTAGACGGCGAGCGGGAGCATCGTGACGCCGAGCAGTAGCGACGGCAGGATTCCCGCCTTGTAGCCGAACGTGTGGAAGTACGGATTCACCATCAGATACCGGTCGGCGTCGGTCAGTTCGCCGTTCGACGCCCATGCGCCCGCGCCCGCGAGGGTGTGCCGGTGCTCGGCCAGGACGCCCTTCGGTGCGCCGGTCGTTCCAGAGGTGAACAGGATGTCGGAGAGATCATCCTCGGCGACCGCGTCCGCCCGCAATCGAGCTGCGGCCAACGACTCGTCGGATACCTCAAGGAATCGGTCCCAGGTGATTGCGCCCGCTTCGTCGATGCCCGAGTCGAGTGGGATGCCGACCACCGTTCGGCCGGTCGCGATCGGCGACGCGATTACCTCGGCCAGCCGGTCGATACCCGCAAACCCACCCGATGCCACGATGACCTTCGCGGCCGCTCGATCGACGATGTCGGACGCCTCGCTCACCGTGTACCGAGTGTTGAGCGGTACGAGCACGGCACCGGCATAGTGCGTGCCGAGCGCGGCGATCGGCCAGTGGTGGCTGTTCGGCGCCCACACCGCGACCCTCTCACCCGGCTCGACGCCCGCGTCGATCAGACCCGCGGCGAAGTGTCGCACCCGGTCGGCCAACTCGCTCCAGGTGAGCCGCACGGGGTCGGCCCACTGTTCATCGATCACAGCGGTCTTCTCGGGCCAGAGTTCTTCGGCTCGGTGCACAGCGGCCGGAGTGGTCTGCGGTGCGAGAGTAGGAAGGGGCGTCGGAGGCATGAACAAAACCTAGCAAATGCTTGCTAGGTTAAGCTAGATGCCATGACGACGATCAATCTTGCCGATCGGGCCGTCGACCTCGGCGAATGGGCTGCGCGCACGCCAGATGCGGACAGTGTCTTCGAGAGCGCGGTCCGCGACTGGCTCGCCGAGAACCTCGTGGGCGGCTTCGCAGACCTACGGGGCCGCGGTGGCCCGGGCAGCGAACACGAGTTCTTCGCCGAACGTCTCGAATGGGACCGGCATCTGGCTGCCGCCGGGTGGACGTGTCTCGGCTGGCCCGTCGAACACGGCGGGCGTGGGGCGACGATCGGGCAGCGGATCATCTTTCATCGCGAGTATGCGCGTGCCGCTGCGCCCGCGCGCGTGAACCACCTCGGCGAAGAGTTGCTGGGCCCGACGCTCATCGAGTACGGCACGCCAGAACAGCAGAGGCGGTTCCTTCCGCACATCGTCGACGTGACCGAACTCTGGGCGCAGGGCTACTCCGAGCCAGGTGCAGGAAGCGACCTTGCCGGCGTCGCGACCTCAGCGGTGCTCGACGGCGACAACTGGGTGATCAACGGTCAGAAGATCTGGACTTCACTCGCTCATCTGTCGCAGTGGTGCTTCGTGATCGCCCGCACCGAAAAAGGATCGGCCAGGCACAAGGGCCTGAGTTTCCTCCTCGTTCCGCTCGACGCCGAGGGCGTGACGATCCGCCCGATCCAGCAGATCACCGGAACGTCCGAGTTCAACGAGGTGTTCTTCGACGACGCGAAGACCTCTGCCGGCCTCATCGTCGGCGAGCCCGGCGACGGCTGGAAAGTCGCGATGGGACTCCTGCAGTTCGAACGCGGTGTGTCCACCCTCGGCCAGCAGGTCGGATTCCGGCGCGAACTCGACGATCTGATCGCGGTCGCGAAGCGCAACGGCGCGATCGACGATCCGGAGATCGCCACGCGCTTGCGTCGCGCCAAGGTCGGACTCACCGTTATGGAGGCGAACGCGCGTCGCACCCTTGCTGGGGACATCGTCTCCGAGGCGAGTGCGGCATCGGTCACGAAGCTCCTCTGGGGCAACTGGCATCGCGACCTAGGCGAGCTTGCGACGGCGGTCGTCGGAGCCTCCTCACTCCTCGGCCCCTCCGCGACGACCGAGGGCCGCGCCAACGACATCGCCGATCCCGAACACGTGGAGCTCGACGAATGGCAGCGACTCCTGCTGTTCAGTCGCGCCGACACCATCTACGGCGGATCGAACGAAGTACAGCGCAACATCATCGCCGAGCGAGTCCTCGGCCTACCCCGAGAGGCACGCCCGTGACAACCCCACCTAAAACCTCGACCCCGTCTCCCCTCGCGACCCCACCCACCGAGGTGCCAGGCCACGATCTGCTCAAGGGCAAAAAGGTCGTCGTGACGGCGGCGGCAGGCACCGGCATCGGGTTCGCCACCGCACGTCGCGTTCTCCTCGAGGGCGGCGACGTCCTCGTCTCCGACTTTCATGAGCGCAGGCTCGGCGAGACAGTCGACAAACTGGCTGACGAGTTCGCCTCCGATCGCGTGGAGTCACACATATGCGATGTGTCGAGCACCGAGCAGGTCGACGGGCTGATCGCCGCAGCAGCCACGAAACTCGGCCGTATCGACGTCCTTGTGAACAACGCGGGACTCGGCGGGGAGACTCCCGTCGCCGACATGACCGACGAGCAGTGGGACCGCGTCCTGGACATCACGCTCAACAGCACGTTCCGTGCCACCCGGGCGGCACTGCGCTACTTCCGCGAGGCCGGTCACGGTGGAATTCTCGTCAACAACGCGTCCGTCCTCGGGTGGCGTGCACAGCGCGGGCAGGCGCACTACGCGGCGGCGAAGGCAGGCGTCATGGCGCTCACCCGCTGCTCGGCGGTCGAGGCCGCCGACTACGGCGTCCGTATCAACGCGGTCGCGCCGTCGATCGCGAAGCATCCGTTCCTGGCGAAGGTCACCACCGACGAACTGCTCGACGAACTCGAATCCCGGGAGGCGTACGGCCGAGCCGCGGAAGTTTGGGAGATCGCGGCGACCATCGCGATGCTCGCCAGCGACTACACCACCTATCTGACCGGCGAGATCGTTTCGATCTCCAGCCAGCGCGCCTGACGTCGCGCATCAACATCAAAGGAGTCTCAGACGTGACCGCACCGCAGGCCTACATCGTCGACGCCGTCCGCACCCCGGTCGGTAAACGCAGGGGATCGCTCGCCGCAGTCCACCCGGCCGATCTCGGCGCCCACGTGATCTCGGCGATCGTCGAACGCACCGGCATCGATCCGCACGCGGTCGACGATGTGATCTTCGGTTGTGTCGACACGATCGGACCGCAGGCAGGCAACATCGCCCGTACCGCGTGGCTCACCGCAGGCATGCCGCTCGGCGTTCCCGGAACGACTGTCGACCGGCAGTGTGGATCCAGTCAGCAGGCCATCCACTTCGCGGCGCAGGCCGTGATGAGCGGGACTCAGGACGTCGTCCTTGCCGGCGGCGTGCAGAACATGAGCGCCATCCCGATCAGCCAGGCGATGATCGCCGGACAGGAACTCGGCTTCACGACGCCGACCGCGGAGTCGCCCGGGTGGAACAAGCGCTTCGGCGACGCCGAGATCAGTCAGTTCGTCGGCGCCGACATGATGGCCAAGCGGTGGGGCATCTCGCGCCGCGACATGGAGGAGTGGTCGCTGCAGAGCCACCAGCGGGCCAAGGCTGCGATCGCCGCCGGCCGCTTCGACAACGAGTACGTACCGCTCGGCGACTGCGTGGTCGACGAGTGCCCGCGCGAGACCTCGCTGGAGAAGATGGCCTCGCTCGACGTCCTCGCCGAAGAGTCTGACCTTACTGCTGCCGTGGCGTCGCAGATCTGCGACGGCGCGTCCGCGACTCTCGTCGTGTCGGAGACGGCGCTCAAGGAGTACGGGCTCACCGCTCGTGCCCGTATCCATCACATCTCGGTGCGCGGCGACGACCCGGTGATGATGCTCTCGGCGCCGATTCCCGCGACGAAGCACGCATTGGCGAAGGCGGGGCTGAACATCGACGACATCGACGTCGTCGAGATCAACGAGGCATTCGCTCCCGTCGTTCTGGCCTGGCTCAAGGAGACCGGAGCGGACCCCGCTCGGGTCAACGCGAACGGCGGCGGGATCGCATTGGGGCACCCGCTCGGCGCCACCGGCGCCAAGCTGTTCGCGACATTGTTGAACGAACTCGAGCGGACCGGCGGACGTTATGGACTCCAGACGATGTGCGAAGGCGGCGGCACCGCCAACGTGACGATCATCGAACGTCTCGGCTGAACCCACGACGAGTGCCACACTGCGGGCGATCACCTCGAAGGTGATCGCCCGCAGTGCTTTTCGCCGTTCCAATCCTTGTCGGCATCGACGCTGGTATGGCATCACGTGCAGTCGGGAAGGTTCGGGAATGTGACATTGACAACACCCAAAACCAGTGTAATCGTTATCAGAGACAGGGGAACTCGACGCGAGGAGCGGGCAATGGGCAGGTTGGACGGCAAGGTCGCATTCATCACTGGAGCGGCACGAGGCCAGGGGCGCAGTCACGCGATCCGATTGGCGCAGGAAGGCGCCGACATCATCGCACTCGACGTCTGTGCGCCGATTCCGAGCGTGGAGCGGCTCTACCCGGGTGCGTCCGACGACGATATGGCCGAGACGATCGACAAGGTCAAGCAGTTCGGAGGGCGCATCGTGTCGGCGAAAGCCGACGTGCGCGACTACGACGCCGTCGCGAAGGTCGTCGCCGACGGCGTGACCGATTTCGGCGGAATCGACATCGTCAGCGCCAACGCGGGCATCTTCGTCTTCGGCGACCCGTCGCATCTGGTCAGCGAGAGCGACTGGGACGAGGTCCTCGACATCAACCTCAAAGGTGTCTGGCATACGTGCAAAGCCGTGACCGTGCCCATGATCGACGCGGGAAAGGGCGGGTCGATCATCATCACCAGTTCGACAGCGGGAATCAAGGGCACACCGAATGTCGCGCCCTACACGGCGAGCAAGCACGCCGTGGTTGGACTCATGAAGACACTCGCGCTCGAATTGGCGCCCCACTCGATTCGAGTCAACACCATTCACCCGACCGGTGTGGCCACCGACATGATCCTCAACGAAGCGGCGTTCAAGCTGTTCCTGCCGGATGAGGAGCATCCGACCAAGGAGCAGGCGGCTCCGGTGTTCACCACGACCAACGCACTGCCGGTTCCGTGGGTCGAAGCGTCCGACATCAGCAACGCGCTGCTGTTCCTGGCGTCCGACGAAGCCCGGTACGTCACGGGCAACGAACTCAAAGTCGACGCAGGTTACTGCATCAAGTGATGCGGGAGAGCTGACGGATGACCGAGCTTCTAGAGAATTCCGACGAACTCGATGGGGAGGCGATTGCGTCTGCGTGGGCGGACCGCTTCACCGAAGGACTTCGGGCGGGTCAAGGCGCACCGTCCCTGTTCGTCGACGACGCGTGGTGGCGCGACCTGCTCGCCTTCACCGGCGACCTCCACAGCAGGCAGGGTGTAGCGGTGCTGGATCAGCAACTCGCCCGTGCCCGCGGCATCCTTCTCGGGTCAGTGCGCGTCGCGGCTCCACCGGAGTTCGCCGCTGTGCTGCCGGGCGACGACGGCCTCGTGACAGCCTTTCTCACGTTCGACACCACCGACGGCCGAGGTCAAGGCCTGGTCCGTCTCGTCCAGTCGGATGGTCTCTGGCGTGCGGTGTCGTTGTTCACCACGCTCGAAGAACTCCGTGAGTTGCCGTTCGCGGCCGGTGGCGCGCGTCCGGACGGCAACTCGGTGGACGGGCGGACGTGGCACGCACGGAGGGCGGCGGAACACGATCTGGCCGACGGCGAGCCGGACGTCCTCATCGTCGGGGCCGGACACAGCGGTCTGGGGCTCGCCGCGTACCTGCGTGCGATGGGCTTGCGCCCCTTGCTTATTGACCAGAATCCACGAGTCGGCGACAACTGGCGGCGCCGCTACGAATCGCTGGTTCTCCACGACCCCGTTCATTACGACGAGATGCCGTTCTTCCCGTATCCACAGACGTGGCCGGTGTTCGCACCCAAGGAGAAGATGGGCGATTGGCTCGAGCTGTATGCGTCCGCTATGGAACTCGACGTCTGGTGTTCTACGACTGTCGAGGACGCCGAACGCGTCGGCGACCGTTGGCGGGTAACGCTGCAGAGCGTCGCCGGTGATGGCAGCGAGAGCGGGCGAACGGTGGCCCCCGCGCACGTCGTCCTCGCGACCGGCGTCAGCGGTACCGTCCCGCTCACGCCGCAGGTCCCCGGCGAGTTCGACGGACCAACGATGCATTCGAGCGGCTACCGCGGTGGTGGTTTCGGCGGAAAGCACGTCGTGGTGGTCGGTACCGGCAACAGCGGACATGACGTAGCCCAGGACCTCGTGGAGCACGGCGATCGAGTGACGATGATCCAACGTGGGCCGACCTACGTGGTCAGCGCCAGTGCGGTCGGTGAGGTGATGATGGGCGCGTCCTACTCCGACACGTCGCCGCCGACCGCGATCTCCGACTACCTCGGTGCTTCGTCGCCGCATCTGTCGGCGGCGACGACTGCGGGGCTGCAAGCAGCGACTGCGGCGATGGCCCAGCACGACGCCGAACTGCATCGAGGTCTCGACGCCGCAGGTTTCGCGCTCTCGCGCGGCGACGACGGGACTGGCTCGATGCGGCTGTTCCTCGGCCGAGGCGGCGGCTACTACATCGACGTCGGCTGCAGCCGGTACATCATCGACGGCACTATCGCGGTCCGATCCGGTGTGTCGGTCGAAGGCTACGAGGGGTCCGACGTCGTGCTGTCGGACGGCTCTCGGGTCACCGCTGACGCCGTGGTCCTGGCGACCGGATTCGGCGGAATGGAGAACACGGCGCGGGCGATCTTCGGCGACGACCTCGCGCAGACGTGCGGACCGGTCTGGGGACTCGACGACGAGGGCGAGGTGAGGGGCGTTTGGCGGCGCACCGAGCAACCGGGCTTCTGGTTCGCAGGCGGCAATCTCGGCTTTGCGCGCATGTACAACCGCTATCTCGCGTTGGCAATCGGCCAGGACCACCTGGCCGCCAGAAACTAGAAGGGCAACGACATGACGATCGACGAACTCCTGCAGACCGAAGAGATCCGGCAGCTTCGCATCGGATACTCGAACTATTTCGACGGCCACGACGTAGCGGGCCTCACGACGCTGTTCTGTGAGGACGCGGTGTGCGAGTTCCCGGCGGAGTACGGCGGAGACTGGGTCGGCCGTGACACGATCATCGCGAACTTCACCCGGGAACTCGACCGACTGGGCGAGCCGTACGACACGATGCACGTCGTCACGAACCCGTGGATCACGTTGACCGGACCCGACAGCGCCCACGGCCGCTGCTACCTCATTGATCTGCTGACCAGACAGCAGGCCGGTAGCGGAAACGTCACGACCAAGGGCGGCCACGCGAACCCGCTCTTCTATCTGGGCATGTACGAGGACGACTACCAGAAGGAGGACGGTGTCTGGAAGTTCGCGCGCATCAAACTCCCGTTCTTCTGGCCGGATCGGACGTTCGAGTCGGTCAAACACCCGGACTGACTCGGCGCGGCCTCCCGGCCCGGTCGGGCCCCTGTGATTCGCCACACGATGCCGGTACGATGGGATGAGTTTCAGAATTTGTCTCAACCGAGGGCAGTTCGTCATGAAGTGGAGGGTCCTATGACCAAGCCTGCAGAAACCGTGGTGCGAGCCGGCGACAAGGTGTCGTCCGAGTCGCACAGCCTCACCGAACTGCTCGATATTCAGAAGGCTGCGTTTCTGCGGGATGGCAAGCCTGACGCACAGACGCGCGTGGACCGCATCAACCGGCTCGGCCAGATGCTCCTCGATCACGCAGACGAGATCACCGAGGCGCTCAACGAGGACTTCGGTACCCGCCCGAAGGAACTGTCCATCGCGGCAGACGTCGCAGGCTGCATGATCGACCTCACCCACCAGCGGCGAGATGCCGAGAAGTGGATGAAAGAGGAGAAGGTCTCGCCGCTGCAGGGGATCCTCGGCTACAAGCAACGTCTACGCCACGAACCGCTCGGCGTCGTCGGAATCATGGGACCGTGGAACTTCCCGCTGCAGTTGACGATCGTTCCTGCGGGGTCGGCGTTCGCCGCAGGCAACCGCGTCCTCGTGCGTCCCTCGTCTGTCACGGCGAAGACCACCGACGTCATCGCGCGAGTGGCCCCCGACTACTTCTCGATCGAAGAGTTCGCGGTCGTCACCAGCAAGCACGGCGGTGGCGCAGACTTCGCCAAGCTCGACGTCGACCACATGTTCTTCACCGGATCGCCCGAGGTCGGAAAGTCGGTCGCGCAGGAAGCGGCGAAGCACCTCACTCCGGTCACTCTGGAACTCGGTGGCAAGAACCCCGCGATCGTCGACCCGGTGCAGGACATCACCGACGCCGCGAACTTCCTGGCCGATGCCCGCATGATCAACGGCGGGCAGGTGTGCCTGTGCCCGGACTACGTCTTCGTCCCGGAGAGCAAGGTCGGCGAGTTCACCGAGAAAGTGATTGCGCGGTGGACCGAGAACTTCCCGACGATCCTCAAGAACGGCGACTACACCTCGACGGTCAACGAGAAGAACTACAGCCGGATCGTCGGCCTGATCGACGACGCGGTTGAGCTCGGTGCCACGAAGCATCAGGTGATCCCGGCAGGCGAGCAGTTGCCGGACGCGGATGCCCGCAAGATTCCCCCGACGGTCCTGACCGGCGTCAAAGCCGGAATGAAGGTCGAGGAGGACGAGGTCTTCGGCCCGGTCCTCACGGTCTACCCGTACCGCAACCTGTCCGAGGCGATCGACAAGATCAATTCCGCCGGCCATCCCCTCACGCTCTACTGGGTCGGTTCTGACAACGAGAACCTGCAGCGCGTTGCCGACAACACTCGAAGCGGTTCGATCAGCGGCAACGACTTCGCGCTGCACCTGCTCTCGAGCGGGCTTCCTTTCGGCGGCGTCGGCAAATCCGGAATGGGTAGCTACCACGGCAAATTCGGCTTCGACACGTTCAGCCACGCACGCGCGGTGACGGTGTCGACCATGCCGATCAGCTTCGCCCAGATCATGACAGCTCCGTTCACCAAGAGCGACAAGCGTCTGACGAGCATGCAGATGAAGATGTGGCGTTTCCTCCAGGGGCGGGCCTCGCGGAAGTCCGCCAAGCGCTGACCCGCTGGCCCGACCAGCGTTCTCCGTTCCAGCCCTGTCAGCCGACTCCGCTAAACCAAGCACTTGCTAGGGTGAACCGGTAGTCAGCTGAAGGAGGCGTAGTGGCGGCGAAGTCGACCGTATCGGGCTCGGCCCGACGAGACGAACTTCTCGGGATCGCAGGTGAACTGTTCGCCGAACGTGGACTGCGGTCGACGACGGTTCGAGACATCGCCGACGCGGCGGGCATTCTGTCGGGGAGTCTTTATCACCATTTCGACTCGAAGGAGTCGATGGTCGACGACCTCCTGCGCAGCTTTCTCGATTCGCTGTTCGACCGGTACCGCGAGATCGACGCCGCAGGTTTGAGTGCGGCGGACACGTTGCGCCAGTTCGTGATCGCGTCCTTCGAGTCGATCGATACACGGCACACCGCTGTCGCCATCTACCAGAACGAGGCACGCAGGCTGAGCGGCCAGGATCGTTTCTCGTACATTCACGAACGGAACGTCGAGTTCCGGAAACTCTGGGAGTCGGTCCTGGAGCGGGGCGTCACCGACGGCGACTTCCGGAGCGACCTCGATGTCGAACTGGTCTATCGCTTCTTGCGTGACACGGTGTGGGTCGCGGTCCGCTGGTACCGGCCGGGCGGTCCCAAGACGATCGACGACATCGCGGCGCAGTACCTCTCGGTCGTGCTCGACGGCGTGCTGCCGCGCTGAATCGACGGATTAGTCACGTGCCGACGCGGTGACCGTGAACTTGGCGTTCCGCGCGATCTGCCGTGTCGGTCCGACGAGACGTTCGAGCGGTCCGCGATAGCGCAGGTGCGAGTTCCAGACGCACCACAGTTCGCCGCCGCTCTCCAGGACTCGCGCGGCATCGGCGAACAAGTGGTGCGCGATCCCGGTGGACAGCGACGCGGCGCTGGGGAACGGCGGGTTCAACGCGATGAGCCGTTGCGACCGCGCTGGGACTGATTCGA
>NZ_JBQEDL010000021.1:0-78337 GCF_052106715.1 Gordonia sp. (in: high G+C Gram-positive bacteria) | reverse complement strand
TTATCTACCGGGCACTCGCCGGCCTCGGCGTTGGACCGGTCGACACCAGATCGTGGCGGCCCTGGCGGTCGTACGCATCGATGCACCTATGGCGTCATCAACTCGCTGACCGGGTCGACGATGTCGTCGCACCCTGAACTCCAACGAAGGGGAAACCAGACATGAGCACCACTGAATCCACACCGTTGCGCTGGGCGGGCATCCAAACGCCCGACGGCCCGTTCACTGCCGTCTTCGACGAAGCAGGCACCGTCTATGCGTCCGGGTGGACCGACGATCCCGAGTATCTGCGCAGTCTCATCGCCCCGACGCTTCGCACCGAGGGGATCGTCGAGAGCGACGGAGGTGCCGCCGTCGCCGCCGTGGACGCGTACTACGCGGGCGACCTCGCCGCGCCGTCGCGAGTCGCCGTCCAGCAGACGTCCGGCCCATTTCTGACGGCGGCGTGGGCAGCGCTGAGGGAGGTCCCCGCGGGCCCGCCGGTCACCTACACGCGACTGGCGGAGCTGGCGGGCAACGCTGCGGCGGTCCGCGGTGCGGCGTCGTGTTGCGCCCGCAACGCGGCGGCACTGTTCGTCCCGTGCCATCGCGTGGTCCGCACGGACGGCACGCTCGGCGGCTTCCGATACGGATTGGACGTGAAGCAGTCGCTGCTCGACCGGGAAGCTGCGGCCGCCTGACGCCCCGGGCACTCGACTCAGCCGACCGAAATTGTCACAGGTCGGGTCCAGGATGGCCGCATGACAATTTTCGCAGCCATCATCGGACCCATCTGCCTCATCATCGGAGTGGCCCTGGGATGGTTCGGCCGCAGCCGAGCGACCCGCGATCAGGCGCCGACGATGCCATCCGACGCCCTCGTCGCGCCGCTGCGCGACACCCTGGGCAACCTGTCGGACGAGCTGCGTCGATCCGAGTACAACCGCGTGCACGCCTTTGCGGGCTTGAGCGAGCAGGTCCGCGGGATGCAGCTGACCTCGCACCGTCTGCACGAGCAGACGGCGAAGCTCGCGGGAGCTCTGCAGGCGCCGCAGATTCGCGGCAGGTGGGGAGAGATCCAACTGGAGCGTATCGTCGAGCTGTCCGGGATGTCACGGCACTGCGACTTCTCGACGCAGGTTCACGGCCAGACGCCGGACCGTGTGGTCCGTCCCGACCTGGTGGTGCACCTCGCAGGCGGCCGCACCATCGTGGTCGACGCGAAGGCTCCGCTGCAGGCGTACCTCGACTCGACGTCGCCGGGGTTGTCGCCCGAAGCCGCACGCGACAAGCTCGCGCGTCACGCTCAAGCGGTCCGCGGGCACATCAACTCACTGTCGGCGAAAGCCTATTGGGCCGCACAGGCCAGCACGCCAGAGTTCGTCGTCCTCTTCCTGCCCGGCGACGGCGTCCTCGACGCCGCGCTGGCGCAGGATGCTGATCTGCTCGACTATGCGTTCGCGCGGGACGTCGTCCTGGCGACCCCCGGCACTCTGATCGCGCTCTTGCGCACCGTGGCGCTCGGGTGGCGCCAGCACGCCGTGGCCGAGGACGCGGAACAGATCCAGATACTCGGCACCCAGCTGTATCAACGGATCGACCAGGTCCTCGGGCACCTCGAGAAGGTCGGCTCGGCATTGCGCCGCACCGTCGAAAGCTACAACTCGGCGGTCGGTGCCATCGACTCCCGTCTGGGCGTGACCGCACGGAAGCTGTCCGAGATGGAGGCCCTCTCGGTGTCGACCGGTCGAACGAACAGCTCGGACAGATCGCCCAGACCGGTGGACGCGACCGTGAGATCCACATCACCGATTCTGTGATGAGCTGCGAACTCGCGGGCGGGGATGGAACGACTCGGTCCCACTAACCGGTACCGTCTAAGTGTGTTTTCCCGATCCTCAGGCAGCTCCGCCCTGCCCGCCGACCAGCAGTCCGTCGTGCCAACTGTGCGCGGGCTTCCATGGTGGGGTGCGGTGCTCCTGGCGACGGTCATCACGATCATCGGCGCGCTCCTCGATTCCGCGCCGTCCGGCGAGCTCGGCCGGACCTACAAGATCATCTTTATTTTCGGCTGCGTGCTCGCCGCACTGGCGGTGCGACGCCGGGCAATGTTCACTGCCGCGGTGCAGCCGCCGCTCATTGCGTTCGTCATCGGCCTCATCGCGTTGTACATCGAGGCAGGCGACCAGGCCTCCGACAAGAAGACATTGATCCTGAAGGTCGTGCTGCCGATCGCGACGAGCTTCCCGTGGATGATCATCGCCTTCGTTCTCTGCCTCGCTGTTGTCCTCGGTCGTCTGTTCTTCACAGGACCCGTCTCCAAACGCCCGTTCGGCGGATTCGGCACGAGCACGGCAGCCAAGCGCCGCACAGGCAAGAATGCCTCCGCCAAACAATCAGGTGAGAAGGCAGCGCCGAGGAACTCGACATCGAAGACCGCGCGTCCGGCGAAACCACGAAGCCAGGGCCAACCGAAGCCGGGTTCTCCGAAGCAAGACAACAACCGCGAGCCATCGAAGCGAGACAGTAGCCGCGGGGCGTCTGCGCGTGCACCCCGCAGCGGTGCGCCGAAGCGCGGCACGGGCACTCGTGCGCCACAGCAGCCCGCAGATCCTCGTTCGCCTCAGACGGCCCCGACCACGCCCGAGCCGTCGACGGCGAAGCGTCGACCTCGTCCGCAGCCCGCAGGCAAGCCGGCCGCAGGCGAACCCGCACCGCGAGGCACCGGCGCGACGGCTGCTCCTCGTCCAGGCGAGGACAAGCCGGCTCGACGACCCCGTCGCACGGCGCCACCGCAGCAGGCCCCCGCGGCCGACCAGCAGGCTCCGGCCGAGACCGCGGCACCCCAACGTCGTCCTCGCCGCACTCCCGAGGAGGAGACTGCGAGGCGCCCCGATCGTCGTCGGGCCCAGCCGCAGAAGATCCCTCCCCGGCCGCGGCGCACCGCCGGACAACAGTTGCGTGAGCGCGGTGACGTCGAGGATCTGACCGCAGGCCTCGACGACTGAGTTCGGCGCGTTCGAACTGGGAAGCGCGTACGAACTGGAAGGCGCCTTCTTCCGCAACCTATCGCCCCAACTGACCATCGAGCGTCCACGCGGTACTACACGGCGAGCGAGCACGATCAGGGAATCGCCGTATCGTGGAGGACCTCTCCCACCACGGCGCGGAATTCGCGGTCGGTCGCTCGAGCCACCCCTGTGTGTCCTCGTAGCTCATCTCGGCGGCACCGGTAGAGCAGTCGAGCGCTATCTGCTCGGCATGCTCCGTGTCTGCCCGCTGCCTTGATGTCGTCGATCTCCGATGACTTCGCCGCGACCATCCAGATCAGTGATATTTGTCAGCAGCTCGACACACCTCTGAGGCCCTGCGCCTCGGGCCGAGTATGGGCGAGAATCTATGCTTTACGGGTAATCAGGCAGGGCCAAGCGAAAGTCCCGCGTTCTCGGACGACCGAATGAAAGGTGCGGCATGGCACGCCCGTCCAAACCGCTCATCAGCCGTGACGCCGCAGTGCAGGCCGCGATCGAGATCATCGACGCCGAGGGGCTGGATGCCTTCAGCTTGCCGAAGCTGGCCGGGCACCTCGGAGTGCGAGCCCCCTCCCTTTATCATCACTTCGCCGACAAGAACGAGATCTTTACCGAGATAGCGCGGCACATAGCAGGCACGACGGTCGTCACTCCCCGACGCAGGCCCGGCTCCGACTGGCCCGAGTTCTTCGTATCGCTCGCGTTGAACTTCCGACAGTCGATCCTGCGGCACCGAAACGCCGCTCCCGTCCTCCTCCAGCACCTGCCACGCGACCTGTTCGTCTCCACCTACGAGAGCACCGCGCGCTTCATGCTGGAGTCGGGAGTTCCGGTCGAATTGCACGTGCGAATCCTCGACGGTATGGAGACGCTCGCGATCGGAGCCGTATTGATGGAAGCCATGCGCAAGCCGAGCACCAAGTCGACCATCTTCCCGAATGTCGATGCGCAGTCGCAGCCACTCCTCGCGGAGGCGCTCGCGAGCAACGAGTTGACGCAACGCAGACTCTTCGAGGAGACGGTTCGCAGCTACCTGCACGGCGTGATCCGCGACCATATGTGACGCTCGATCACGCCGCCCAGGAGCCGGCACCGACGATCGGGAGAAGTGCCATGGTCAGGAGAAGCGCCGTGGTCAGGAGAAGTGCACAGCCTTGGTCTCGAAGAACTCGTCGAGACCCTCGGGGCCGCCTTCTCGGTCAACCCCCGACTGCTTGTAGCCGCCGAAGAGGACCGTGAAGCCGATGACCCCGCCGTTGACGTTCACCGTTCCGGTGCGGATGCGCTTGGCGACCTCGTCCGCATGCTCGTCGTCGGCGGCGTAGACCGCCCGGACAGCCCGTACTGAGAGTCGTTCGCGACGGCGACGGCGTCGCCTTCGTCTTTGGGATCGACGACCAACGACTCGGAGACTTCGCGGTCAGCCGTGAAGACGCTGACGACCCCTCCGGGGTGCGCCCGCTCGGCGACGAGTTCGCCGACGACGTCGGTGAAAATCGCCGGCGACAGTGGTGCCTCCGGTGACGTCTTCAAGACCACCGAGCACCCGGCGGCGAGCGCAGGAGCCACCTTGAAGGCGATCGTGCCGATCGGCCCGTTCCACGGGTTACGACGGCCACCACTCCGTTCGGCTGCTTGTGCACGCGTGAGAAGCCGCCGTCCGCCCGGGTCCGCTCGTCGACGAGTGTGGCATTCCGCGCTTCGGTCGCCACGGCGTGAAAGGTCCCTTCGTCGAACGATGCGCGAGTCGCGCCCAGCGCGGCGGCGACGTCGAACCATTCGTCACCCGACGAATCGACCCACTTTCCGCCGATGAAGACGTGTGGACGGCCAGCGAAGGCGATGCGGCAGCGGACTGGGCCGTGGTGGTCATCGCCAAGGTCTCCTTGAAACTCGTTGGCAGCAGAAAGTCGTTGGGCAGCACACGGATAGCGACAGGCAGCCTGTGAACTGTCACAGGCGAGCATAGATTACCTACAGATATTAGTTAAAGTTTCGCCGCCAACTCTACGTAAAGACGTTAGTTTATATCCGGTTGGAGTCCGGCACCCCGCAGCCAGTCGGCCAGCTCGCGTGCCGCCGCGTCGACGACCTGCGGCCAGTCCATCGCCGAGCCGTCCGCCTGGTCGCTCACCGCTTTCACCAAGGTGACCGGGATCCGGTAGCGCGCGCAGACCTGGGCGATCGCCGCCCCTTCCATGTCGACGAGGTCGGCGCGGGCGGCCAGCGTCGCCCGATGATCGGGGTCGGTGACGAAGGTGTCCCCGCTGGCCAGAACGGTGCCGTCACCGCCCGCAAGCTCCCAGCGGTCAACGGTCTCGTAGCCGATCGCCGACAACGCCGCGGCACTGATGTCGTGCTCAATGACGACCGACGGCACGAACAGTCCCGAGTGTCGCTCGTGCAGCGCACCGGCGGTGCCGATGTTGACGACGCTCGCGTAGTCACCGCGTTCGAGTCGCTGGGTCAATACCGTCGCGGCGCGGACTTTTCCGATTCCGGTTACCAGCACGTCGGCGCCCGCTGACACGTGAGCCGCCTCGGCACGCGTCGCCGAGACGATCAGAGTCCGCTGCACGTCAGTCGGTCGGTTTCGACACGATCGAGGACTCGCCGTCGACCGCACCCTTCGACGACCCGAGTCCTGCCAGCCGCGAGAGGTGGTCGAACCGGTTGTTCGCGATCCGCATCGCCACTTCGTACGGGAACGCGAACTTGCGCGCCCACCAGTACGCGAACCGCACGTCGAACGACGTATAGACCATGAATTTGTTCTTCACCACGCCGCGGACGATGGCCTGTGCGGCCTTCTCCGGCGTGACCGCGATCTTGTGGAAGCCGTCGATCTGTGCCGCGACTCGCGGATCGTCACGGTCGATGCCGACGATCTCGACGGTCCCGACCAGCGGAGTAGCCACTCCACCCGGGCATACGAGCGATACTCCGATGTTGTGCCGACGAAGGTCGTGGCGCAGCACTTCCGAAACACCGCGGATGCCGAACTTGCTTGCGCTGTACGCGGCATGCCACGGCAGCGCGAGGAGCCCCGCGGCAGAGGACACGTTGACCACCTGTCCACCCGAACCACGGCGCACCATCTGCGGGACGAAGCTTTCGATGACGTGGATCGGGCCCATCAGGTTGACGTCCACGAGTTTGCGCCAGTGCCGGTGCTGAAGATTCTCCACGGTCCCCCACGCCGAGATCCCCGCGACGTTCATGACGACGTCCATGACGCCGACCTCCGCGTCGACGGCGCGCGCGAACGAGGCCACCCAGTCGTAGTCGGACACGTCGCCCGCCGCGTGGTAGACCACAGCCCCACCACTCGCGACGACTTCGTCGACCGCGGCGTTCAACGGGTCGGCGTGCAGATCGGTCAGGACGAGATCTGCGCCCTCGCGGGCGGCCGCGAGCGCCGTCGCCCGGCCGATTCCGCTGGCGGCGCCCGTGATCAGCACAGTGCGGCCCCGCAGCGTCGGAACCGGAGTCGGGACCCAGAACAGGTCGCGGATCGTGGTCAGAACAGCCTTCGAATCATGGCCCATGTCACAACTCTAGCCCGTGGCGCGCGGATCTGACTCGCGGGTCACAACTGCCGGGTCAGACGGGAAGCTTGCCGCCGAAGACCGCGTAGACGACCGACAGCATCGCCTTGAGGACCTCTGCGGAGACGTCCTGCCCCTCGGTCATCAGGATGCGCTGGGCCTCCTGCGCACTCTTCGCCTTCGAGATCTTGTCGAACAACGGGCCGGCGGCCGCGAGCCCGGCGAGGTCGACTCCTCCGGCGGAATCGTCCGAGTCCGGCGCGGGCTGGTCCTTCGGGTCCACACCCTGGCTCGAGTTGTCGTCACCGGGCGCCGGGACGGGTGCCGTCGGGTTCGCCGGACTCGCCTTGCCCTTCGCGTACGACGTGATCCCGTCGGTGATCGCCATCGCGTACTTGGCGGCACCCTGCGCCGACGACAACGACTTCGCTTCGGCCGGGTTCGACAGGTTGCCCATCTCGATGAACACGGCGGGGACGCGAGTCAGGTTGACGCCCGCAATGTCTGCGCGTGTCTGGATGCCATCGACGGCACCCGCGTAGCCCGCAGGCCGCAGACCGGCCTTGACCAGCGCGTCGCGCATCGTGTTGGACGCCTTGCGGCCTTCACCGGCCTGGACGCTGTCCGCTGCCTTGTCGGGGAGAGGCAGGGTCGGGACTATCAGGTGGAAGCCACTCTTGGAGTTGTCGGCACTCTTGCTCGTCGAGTCCGCGTGCAGGCTCACGGCGACCGCTGCTCCGGACCGGCTGGCGGCTTCAGCACGTTCGTCGACGCATCCGCCCCACCCGGTGTCGTTGTTGCGGCTCAACACCACGCGGGCGCCCTTGCTCTCGAGCGCGGCCTTCACTAGCTGGGAGACCTCCCAGTTGACGGTGTGCTCGGCCTTGCCGGTGACTGCGGTGGCACCGGTGGTCTGGCACGCCTTCTTGCCGCCGCGACCGTCGGGCACCTGCTTGTTGAGGTCATGGCCTGCGGCCGATCCCTGGTGACCGGGGTCGAGGAAGATCGTCTTCCCGGCCAGATCCTTGCCTGCGCCCGGAAGCGGCGCGGCTTCGGTCGACGGCGCGTTCACCAGCCCTAGACCCAGTGCGGCGGTTGCGACCAGCGATGCCGCAGCGAGTGCTCCACGGCGTGCACGGACAGCGTTCATCGTCGCTGCTCCCTTTCCATACGACACATCAGCTTTCACACTGACAACTTGCGTAACAGTGAACCAGTAGTTGAGGGTCGCTGTCGAACGGGAACCCGTCGTCGACGGAAATCGTTAACGCGCTGTGACCACACGACCGGTAGAGTCCGGTCGTCAGCCCGACTCCACCGGAAAGCACCGCATGTTCTCCAAACTCGGCGCGAAGTACCACGATCTCCGCCACAACAGCCGTTATGGCTTCGTTCTGCGCTACGTGACCATCGTCATCGGCGCCCTCGTCACGGCCGTCGGAGTGATCGCGATTCCGTACCCGGGCCCCGGCTGGGCCATCGTCTTCCTCGGCCTGCTGATCCTGTCGCAGGAACTCGAGTGGGCGGCCCGCCTCCGGCGTTGGATCATGAACAAGCTCAACACCTTCTACTCCCGGTACATCGACGGAAATCGGGTCGCACAGGTACTCCTCGGCATCGCGACCTGTGCGATCGTCCTCGTCACCCTATGGCTCACCGGCGCACTGAACCTCGTCGCCGGATGGGTCGGTCTCGACGCCGACTGGCTTGCCTCACCCCTCTTGGGCTGACTGGGCTCTCAAGCTGACTGGGCTCTCAAGCTGACTGGGTTCTTAAACTGACGGGGCCTGATCGTCGACTCAGTCGCGATCGCCGACGATGTACCGAGTGATGTGCAGAATTCCGTACTCGTCGTCGACAGCCGTTTCGGGGCCGACGATCTCCTCGAGCGCGTCGTCTGCCGCGGCGAGGTCGAGTCCGGCTCCGATCACTACGAGCGAGGTCGCAGGCGTCGACCCCATCCAGGGCTGGGTCGTCACCCGGACGATGCCGCCGACCGCATGAACGACGTACGCATGGCCGCGGTGCACCGGCAGGTCGACGAACACCTGACCTTTGATCCGATACGTCCCGGCAGGCGGACGTTCCAGGAAGCGCGCCAGGCGGCGCGGATCAACAGCTCGCGGTGTCTGGATCGACGTCGACTCGAAGGCTGCATGAAGGTGAGCGCCGTGATCGGACTCGGCCGACTCCTCCGCCAGGAGTTCGTCGAGCGCGAGTTGCCGGGCTCCGCGGTCGGCGGCGCGCTCGGGTGCATCGTCGAACAGCATCGACGGATCGACCGCCGCATCACTGACGACGACCGCCGGGGCAGTCGGATTGGCCTCGGCGACCACGCCTCGCACTGCTCGGAGGGTCGATGCGTCGACGAGGTCGGACTTGTTGCAGACCACGAGGTCCGCAATGGCGATGTGATCACGCACGGACGGGAAGTCGGCGATGGTCCGCATCAGCTCGACGGAGTCGAGGACGTAGACCAGGCCACCGTACGACGCGGTCGCACCGCATGCCGCGAGCACCAACCTGATCAACGCGCTCGGCTCGGCTATCCCACTAGCCTCGATGAGGATCGCGTCCAGCCCCGCACTCGGCGCAGACAAGGCGTCGATCGCATCACCGAGGCCGTCGGCGTCGGTCGTGCAGCACATGCACCCGTTCTCGAGCGTGACGGTGTCTCCCGCCACGCCCGACACGAGGAGTGCGTCGACGTTGATGGAACCGAAGTCATTCACTAATACCCCGATACGCCTGCCGCCCGCACTGCTCAAGACATGATTGAGCAGCGTCGTCTTGCCTGCACCGAGGAATCCGGCGAGTACGACTACTGGAATAGGGCGTTCACGCACCGGTCGGCACGCATTCTTCACAGGCGACTGCCAGCTTTCGACCGTTCCGGTCGGGATGGTTGATCACACGCGAGGTCGGCGTTCCACATTCGACACACTTGCCGATGACCGTGGGAGTGCCGAATTCGATCGACATTCGTTTATCGAATACGTATAGAGAACCCTCCCACAGACCTCGGTCTGCGAAACGCTCGCCGTATCGGATGATTCCCCCGTCGAGCTGATACACGTCAGTGAATCCTCGATGTCGCATCAGTGCACTGAGGATCTCGCAGCGTACGCCTCCCGTGCAATAGGTCACGACCGGAGAATGCTTGAGGTGGTCGAGTTCTCCGCTTTCGAGAAGTCCGACGAAGTCACGGGTGGTATCGACGTCCGGCACGATTGCTCCACGGAATCGCCCGATCTGCGCCTCTATCGCATTTCGACCGTCCAGGAATGCGACGTCGCCACCGCGTTCTTCGATCAACGCGTGGAGCTCGTCGGGTCCCAGACGGGTCCCGCCCCCGACGACTCCGCTCTCATCGACTTTGACCTCGTCGGGGACGCCGAAGGTGACTATCTCGGGTCGGACTTTGACCGTCAGCCGCGGAAAGTCCTCCCCGACTCCGTCGGACCATTTGACGTCGGCATTGCGAAATGCCGCGTACTCGCGGGTTGCTCTCACGTACTGTTTCACTTTACGGATGTCGCCGCCCACTGTCGCATTGATGCCGTGGGATGACACGATGATCCTGCCGCGCAAGCCAAGAGACTCGCAGACCCGGAGCTGCCACAGCCGGATCGCCTCCGGATCGGGCAGCGGCGTGAACACATAGAAGAGCACGATTTTGGGGGTCGCCACAGTGCAAGGGTACGGACAACGCAGTGCGGTCGGTGCGATCGCCCTTCTCACACTGCTGGCGCTCAGCGGTTGCGGCCTTCTCTCTGGACAAGGGGAGCCGGATCGGATCGTCCTTCCCAGTACGGACGAGTTGTCCACCGAGACGAAACCGTCGACGTTGTCGGAGACATCAAAGACCAACCGGTCCCAGTCGAACGACATCCCGTCCGAGTGGAGCTTTGAGCGAGTCATCAAAAGCGCTCCGCGGGTGAGTAATTCGGAGTTTCAAGTAGCTGCTTCCGATGAGGACGGCACGCGGGAAGACGTCTCCGGGTATCACTTCTCTTCTGCCGACCGCGAGATCAGGTGTTCTACCGGCAATAGCGGCACGAACGCGTTGGTGTGCACGTCGGACGAGGTAAAAGGCCCCAAGAGCGCACCGGCGAGTGAAGATCCCGATTGTGCCTGGAACCGAGAGCTCGTGGTTCTCTCCAGTGACGGAGCCTCGGAGGGAGGATGCGCGAATCGTTACTCAGTGCTGTTCCGGTCTCGAAGCATCCCGTCCGGATCGGCGATTGCCGTCGGCCGTTTCGCGTGTTTGTCGCAGGACACCGACGTCTATTGCGTTGAATCGGACTCCGGCACCGGTTTCGCTTTGACCGAAGACGGTTACACCGAGATCAGAGCGGATGCACGCGCCCCGAAATCATTGACCGGAGGAGAGGACGAGAGTTCCGAGTCGACTTCGCATTCTCGTGTGGTAACTACTCGATGATCATGTGTACAGTAGTCGACGAGATACCCGAAGCATTTCTATTAAGGGGCGCCCCGTGGCAAAGAGAACCGTAATCAAGATCGTCGACGACATCGACGGTGCAGAACTCGACGAATACGAGACCGTCCGTTGGAGCCTCGACGGCAAGAGTTACGAGTTCGACACCTCGCCCGAGCACGCCGAGGAATTCCGTAACCACGTCGCCACCTATGTTGCGGCATCCCGCTCGGTCGGCCGCGTATCGCAGCGTCGCGCCACCAATTCCGCGCGTCCGGCCGCCAATACTCGGGTGATCCGCCAGTGGGCCAACGAGAACGGATTCACCGTGAGCGACCGCGGTCGCATCCCCGCCGATGTGATCGCCGCATACGAAGCCGCGAACTGACGGGTCGCGACCCGAAAGATCGACGATTGCGCCCCGGACCGTACGGTCCGGGGCGCAATCGTCGGCCTGACCGGTCCCCGGTGCGGACTTATCCTCAACCCGGTTGTATCTATGGGTCCACCGTCGTAGTCGGGCTAGTGTGACCAACCATGACTGTCCTTCACACGGCCCGGCAGCGGGTACGCGCCCCGCACTCATTTCGCCGGTGGCTCCCACTGCTCCTCGTGGTGCTCCTGATCGGTGCTCTCGCGGCGTGCGGGTCGTCGTCGGACGGTGACGGCGACGACGAGGGGCTGTGCGCTCCACCCGGAGTCGCCAGTGCGTCGGCGGCGCCGACGAACCTCGCGCAAAGCGCTCAGGCACCGGACAAGTTCACGACGCCGGACGTCACTCCACTCGATAAGATCGACACTTCCGACCTCGGCCTCATCAAGCCGGGGACGATCATCGTCGGCACCCTCGGCGACGCTCCCCCCAGCATCTGCGTGAACTCCAAGCAGCAGTACACGGGCATGGACAACGAGATGCTCCGTGCAATGGCCGACAAACTCGGTCTGAGGGTCGAGTTCGTCGGCACCGAGTTCTCGGGGCTGCTCGCGCAAGTCGCCGGAAAACGCTTCGACGTCGGGTCGTCGTCGATCACCACCACCGACGAACGTCGTCAGACGGTCGGCTTCACCAACGGCTACGATTTCGGCTACTTCGCACTCGCGGCTCCGGTCGACGGCCCGGTGCAGAGCTTCGGCGACCTGAATGCGGGCACGCGCATCGGCGTCGTGCAGGGCACAGTACAGGACGACTACGTCACAAACACCCTGCATCTCGACCCGGTCAAGTTCCCCGACTACGCGACCGCGTACGCGAACCTCCGCTCCGGCCAGATCGATGCGTGGGTCGCCCCCAGCCAACAGGCGGAGGGAACCGTCCAGGCTGCCGACGGTATTGCGATTCTGGAGAACACCTTCAGCATCAACAACTTCACCGGATGGGCCGTCGGCAAAGGCAATACGAAGCTCACCGATGCTCTCAACAGTGCGCTCGACGCGATCATCGCCGACGGCACGTGGTCACGGCTGTACCAGGACTGGGCTCCGCGCGAGCTCCCGGACGGATGGAAGCCAGGATCGAAGGCCGCTCCGATGCCACAACTCCCCGACTTCGAGAAGATCGCCGCCGAGAACGCGGGCGGTGAGAACACCGAGGCCGCTGCACCGAAGAGCACTCTTGCGCAGCTCGGCGACACATTCTTCAGCGGCGAACAGTTCCGCAAAGCGCTGCCGGATCTGGTCACGACGGGCCTGCCGAACACGTTGAAGATCGCCGTCACCTCCGGTGTCATCGGAACCGTCCTCGGCATGTTGCTCGCGGTCGCCGGCATCTCCCGCACCCGATGGTTGCGCTGGCCGGCCCGCGTCTACACCGACATCTTCCGCGGGCTACCCGCCGTCGTCGTCATCCTCATGGTCGGCCTCGGCTTCGGGCCGGTCGTCAAGAACATCACCGGCGGGAACCCGTTCTGGCTCGGCTCGATCGCATTGGGATTGCTCGCGGCCGCCTATATCGGCGAGATCTTCCGATCCGGCATCCAGAGTGTGGAGACCGGCCAGATGGAGGCATCACGCGCGCTCGGCTTCTCGTACCGCTCGTCGATGTCGTTGGTCGTCGTGCCGCAGGGCGTCCGCCGCGTCCTGCCCGCGCTGATGAACCAGTTCATTGTGCTCATCAAGGACTCGTCGCTGATCTACTTCCTCGGTCTCACCGTGGCTCAGCGCGACCTGTTCGCGGTCGGCAAGGACTTCAACGCCGACGGCGGCAACCTGACGCCGTTGCTCGCCGCCGGGCTGTTGTACCTGATCCTGACCGTCCCGTTGACCCATCTGGTCAACTACATCGACAAGCGCCTGCGCACCGGAAAGGCCTGATCTCACCATGAGCGATCCCACCCAACCGGTGACCATTCCGCTGGTCAGCTCCGACGCGGCAGTCTCCCTGACCGGAACCGACCTGCACCTGTCGTTCGGCGACAACCATGTGCTCCGCGGCGTCGACATCCAAGTGGACGCAGGAACCACGACCACCGTGATCGGACCGTCTGGCTCAGGCAAGTCGACTCTGCTGCGTGTGCTGAACCGGCTCCACGAGCCGGATCAGGGCGACATCCTCGTCGACGGCCACTCGGTCCTCGACGAGAACCCTGACGAGCTACGCCGCCGGATCGGCATGGTCTTTCAGCAGTTCAACCTATTTCCGCATAAGACTGTCGCGCAGAACGTCGCGTTGGCACCCCGCAAACTCCGGGGCCTGAGCAAGGACGAGGCACGCGAACTCGCACTCGCCGAACTCGACGCCGTCGGTCTCAAGCACAAGGCCGACGCACGCCCGTCCACCCTGTCCGGTGGTCAGCAGCAACGTGTGGCGATCGCGCGAGCACTCGCGATGAAGCCGGAGATCATGTTCTTCGACGAGGCGACGAGCGCGCTCGACCCCGAACTCGTCAAGGGCGTTCTCTCGTTGATGGCCGAGCTGTCGCAGGAGGGCATGACGATGGTCGTCGTCACGCACGAAATGGGCTACGCCCGCGACGTGTCCGACCACGTCGTCTTCATGGACGAGGGCTCAGTCATCGAGACCGGTTCGCCCGCAAAGCTGTTCGACGACGCGGGCAGCGAACGGCTCCGCACGTTCCTGTCTCAGGTCCTGTAGCCCTGTCCAAAGTTCTCTAGCGAGGAGGTCCGCCGGCCAGGTTCAGTCCACCGAGCCGACGGCGCCGCGGAACTCCTGCGTGGCGTAGAACGGTGCGAAGCGTCGACGCTGAGACGGTTCGAGTAGTCCGCGGCGGTCCATGTCGGCGATGACGGGTGGGCCGAACCGGAGCCCTTCTTCAACGAGGTCCTCGTACCCGATGCCGAGGTCGGCGAGCAGCTCGTCGAGGGTTGTGTCGCCGTACGTGTCGAACACTTCGTCGACGCCAGATGCCAACAGGTGCGCGAAGTACTCGGTGTCGCGGAACGCGCGCCAGAACTCGAAGACGAGGACGACGACGTCTTCGAGATCGCCGGGCTCTACGAGTGAACTCAGCTCGCCGACACTGTTCCCGGTTCCTGCGCGAGACAGGTCGCGCATTGTGTCGGCGAGAACCTCGTCTGATTCGGATCTGTTGGCGCGCAATACGAATGCCGCTCCGTGCCGCACGACCGACTCGACGGCGCCGTCGACGAACCGACCGAGGCGATCCGGGAGACGCGATGAGTCGACCGACCGTTGGACGGCTTCGACGAACGTGTCCACGGTCGCGGGCGAGTCGAGTATCCGCTGCATCAGTCGGCGCGAAAGGCCCAGTTGCGCGATGTCGTCAGTCAGGTCGTCGAGTTGCTTCCGGCCGATCAGGTCGGCGGGCCCGACGTCCTCGGCTGCGGTGATGTCGTACAGCCGCGCCGCGACGCGGCCGACCAGTTCGGGGATCGCCCCCTCCACCGGAAACGCGATCGCATACTTGTGGGCGACCGCCTTGATCAGGTCTCGTGACACCGACTCGGACAGGGTGATCCGGGAGGCGTCGTCGAGGGCATGCGTGATCTCCTCGTGCACCAGCTCGGCGAACTCGTCGGGATCGGTCAGCTGCCTGCGGGTGAATTCGACCTGCGCGTCGAGCAGCCGTGCGGCCAAATCCTTCTCAGCGGTCATGACTTAGCACCCTAGAGGATTCCCACGGGTCCGGCCGAAATTCATCTGAGCAGCTCGGACAACACTGTCACCACGCCGTGTTCGACGTTCGACGGCGCGCGGTAACGGGCTCGGGCGTGCACGTCGGGGTGTGCGTTGGCCATCGCATACGAGTAATCGGCTGTGTCGAGCATCTCCAGGTCGTTGAGGTAGTCGCCGAAGACGACCGTCTGCGAGGCGCTCACCCCGAACTCGTCCTGAAGTCGGCGGACCCCGACGGCCTTGTGCACGCCTCGCCCGGTGATGTCGAGCCAATGCGCTCCCGACACGACGAGGGCGTGGTCGCGGCCGAGCGACTCGAGCACACCGTGTGCGGTCGTCGCAGCATCGTCGAAGTCGTAGATCGCGAGCTTGACGACTCCCGACGTGTCGATGGTCAAGTCCTCCACCTGGTCGAGAACCGCACAGTAGGTTGCGGCGTGGGCGAGGAAGTCTGGATCCTTCGATTCGATGAGAGCACCGCCCGCGCGGCACGCGATAGCCGCCAACCGTGCGCCGCCGTCGTTCGCAGCACGGACAGCCAGGATCGCCGAGCGCACGAATGCGGGGTCCATCGCCGACGCTTGCAGCACTTCGCCGTTGCGGACGGCGACGGCTCCATTCTCAGCGACGTACGAGAGCGTCGAGTCGAATCGCTCGAACAGCCGCGCGAGAGACTGATACTGGCGACCGCTCGCCGGGACGAACGCTATTCCGCGGGCGGTCATCTCGCGAAGCAGCGGCCAGAACTCGTCGGGCACCGCCCCGGCGGCGTCGAGCAGTGTGCCGTCCATGTCGCAGACCACGAGTCGGATATCGGTGGCGGTCTCAATCACAGGCACCTCTCATCGGCACGGAACAGGCGGGGCCAGCGCCCACCCGTTCACGCTACCTATTCGACCGACCCGTCGCCCGCGCTCCCGGCAGGCGCCGTGATTTTGTTAACGATTGTCATTCCCATTACAGTGATGGGCATGAAGGTACGGAACTCGCTCCGCTCGCTCAAGAACCAACCCGGTGCACAACTCGTCCGACGCCGCGGCCGGACGGTCGTCATCAACAAGAAGAACCCGCGATTCAAGGGCCGCCAGGGCTGACCTGGCGGCAGGCAGATAGCAGGCATGCGGCGGACCAGGCGTCCGCGGCACAGACTTAGCGGCCGAGCACCTGTTCGACGCGGTCCAGTTTGCCGTCGATCTCACCGGTGTGGCCGGGGCGGATATCGGCCTTGAGCACCAACGAGACGCGCGACCCGAATCGGCCGACCTCGTCGGTGGCCCGCCGCACCACGTCCATGACCTCGTCCCAGTCGCCTTCGATCTCGGTGAACATGGAACTCGTCCGGTTCGGCAGCCCGGATTCGCGGACGATCCGCACTGCCGCAGCGACCGCTTCGTGCACGCTCGCCTGATCTCCGCTCGCCTCGCCGGTGTCAGACAGCGTGACCGAGGGATCAGACGGCATTCCGGACGGGGCGACGGAGAAGGCGACGATCATGCGGCGGCATCCTTGTTCTCCACGGCGTTCTTCCCCATGGAGTTCTTCCCCATGGAGTTCTTCCCCATGGAGTTCTTCCACTGGACAGTCTTATCCAGCAGGCTCTTCACTATCGGGTTCCTCGACAGCGGGACGCGGTCGCGGGCGACGAGCCACTTCGCAGCTGGGGTGCGCAGCAGCAGGTCGACGACGATCAGCGACAGGGCGAGGACGATGATCACCAGGATCGTGGTACGGGTGGCCGCCGACCCCGGGAACCACGCGTGCAGTTCGCCGAAGAACCCGGCTCGTGCGAGAAGGTCGAGGATCAGTGGATGGACGGCGAAGACGCCGAATGCTCGGATCGTTGCGTACGAGACAGCGCGAGCGCCCACCTTATGCCCGGTGGTACGAAGCCCGTCCCACACCATCGCCACGAGCCACAGCAGAACAACGCCGCTGACCAGCCACAGCAGCAGTGGCGGGTTCCACGGCGTAGTGGCCTGCCACGGGACGTCCCCGGGAGCCGTCATCCACAGATAGACGGCGACGCTCGCCGACGTACCGATCAGACAACTGATCACGACGGGCACGAGATGGGCGCGCAACCACGCTTGGACCGAGTCCAGGTGCACGGCCATGAGCGCACCGATCGCCACAAACAACGTGTACATCGGCAGCGCCTTCCACGCATGCTCGTACACCTGATCCCAGGCATATCCGCGTGGCCGGGGCAGCCACTGGTAGGTCGCGAACACCAGGATCTGGATAGCCACAGCCGCCGAGAGCACCGACCACGGCCGGTTGATCGTCCGGTCGATCAACCACGAGATCGCCGGGAAGAACAGGTAGATCTGCATCGAGATGAGCAGGAAGTACAGCTGATACTTTCCGGTTCCAGCAATGATCGCGAAGCCTAAGTCCTGGAGGTACCGTCCCGGCGACGGGAACGGATTGCCCGCGATGACGAGGTGGTCCGTAGCGGTGTAGATGATCGTCCACACAAGATAAGGCGCGACGATCAGTCCGAATCGCCGCCGCCAGAACTGCACGGGGCTCATCGTGCGGCCGCGCATGCTCAACACCAGGACGAACAGGGTGACGGCCACGAAGCCGTACCGAGTGAGGTGCAAGAGGGTTCCGACGAGTTGTGCGGACCGCAGGACGTCCTGGTCGGTGTTGATCATCGAAACGCTGTGTGCCACGACGACACCAGCGAATAGTACGACGCGAACGAAGTCGGCGGTCAGTGCCCGCTGTCGGGCCGCGGGGGGCGGAGCTGCCGTGCGTTCATCGACGACGGTCTGCCCGTCACCGCTCTTCACACGCTCCGCCTCTTCGACGGTCTGCTCCACAGTCGACACCTCCGCGAGTACCAATACGCCCCGAGCGCCCGGTTCGCCCCGAGCACCCAATACCCTCGCCCCGGCCCGTGAGTCTACGGACCGAACCTGGGAACCACACTCAGGAACCGTCGGGCGCGTCGCGTGCGATACTCGCGGGGTGGACGACGACCGAACGCAGGCGCCGACTGAAGGATCGCCAGACGGGGTATCAACGGACGGGGCGTCGACGGATGAGGTGCTCGCGTTCGAGACCGCGACGCGCGATCTCGTCGGTCTAGCACTGCGCAGCGTCGACAGTGTGGACATCTCACTTCCCCAGTTTCGGCTGCTCCGGGTCCTGCACGAACTGGGGCCGTCCAGTTCTGTCGCCTGCGCACGGGCGCTCGGCATCGTCGGATCCTCCGTCACTCGCCTCGCCGACCGTCTCGACGCGTCCGGCCACCTGGTCCGGGCTCCGGACCCGACGAACCGAAGTATTGTCACCTTGCAATTGACCGACACGGGACAGCGCGCGGTCCATCAGGTCACCGACCACCGCAGGCGCGAGTTGTCTACGGCCCTCGGCGCCTTGGACGTTGAGCAACGCTCAACCTGCGCCGACGCGCTGCGTAGGCTCCACGAGGCACTCGCCGTCGGAAACTCCGGTTACGAATCACACCGTCACCTTCCGCTCTGAGCCGAGCAGCCCTCTGAGCCGAGCAGCCTCCTATGAGCCGAGCAGCATAGTCCGGCCCCGCTTCTAATAACACCTCTGTTATTCCCTTCCTCGGGTTTCACAACCCGTCACTGTGACGTACGGTGCAGAAGACACTCGTGTTACGAGGGGGACAGATGTTAAGGAAGTGCACGTCAGATGCGAGTTGATTCGCGCGCGCGGTGGGCTGCGCGCAGCACAACGGTGGGAGCAGCGTTCCTGGCCGCGATGCTGGCCGCCGGACCCGCCGTCGCCGAGCCCTCCAAGGCCAATCCCGTCGCGTCGTTGATCAATCAGATCGCCGACGTCGACCAGACGATGACGAACCTGTCCGACGCGGTCGCCACCCGCCAGGAAGGCGTGAACAAGGCGCTCGTGGACTTCCAGAACGCGGTCGCCGCCCGCCAACTGGCCGTCGAGGCCAACAGCGGGGCGAAGTCGTCGCTGAATCAGGTCAGCGGAGAGGTCGAGCGCGCACAGCGCGACTTCGACTCGTTCGTGCGCTCGGTCTACCGCCAGGGAAACAATCGCGGCGCGATGACCAAGTACGTGGCCTCCGACGACCCGGAGAAGGTCCTCGAACAGATGTCGGCCGTCGAGCGAGTCACCGACCAACAGCAACGCGTGATCCGGAAACTGCAGGTAGCAAGGAATCAGCAAGCGAACCGCGTCGCTGCCACCGAGATCACCGAGCGTCAGAGCGTCGCGTCGGCGCAAGATGCCGCCGACCGCCGCGACGACGCCGTCTCCGCATACCGCGCCGCCCAGCAGGCGATGCACGAGCAACAGACCAAACGCACTGACCTGCTGCAGCAACGAGACACCCTCGCGGCCCGCCTCGCCAAGCTCCGCGGCAAGCCCGCCTCCTCCCCGAAGTCCGGGACACCGAAGTCGGGGACAGCATCGCGGCCGGTAGTTCCGGGCATCCCGAAGGCCGCGACCGACGGTCTCTCACGCGCGATCGATGCGATCCCCGCTAGGCCGGTCGAGGGCGACGACGTGGCGGCTCAGGCCGCCCAGGCCGCCGCCAAGCTCGCTACCGACACCGGTCAGTCGCTGCTCGCCAGCCTCGTCGGACAGCAGCAGATCCCCCACTCCAAACTCCTCGACGAGATCGGAATCGGCGGAACCAGCCCGTTCGGACAGGGTGATGGCAACACGTTCACCCGACTCGGCAACGGTTCTCTCGGCTCCCTGTTCGGCGGCCAAGGCGGCGGCGGTGCGATCCGTCCCGGCCTGCGAGGCCCCCAGGCCATCGAGGTTGTCGTGAACCGAATGAAGTCGCAACTGGGCGTCCCCTACTCATGGGGCGGCGGCGACGCGAACGGCCCGACGCTCGGCGTGCGCGACGGCGGCGTCGCCGACAGCTACGGCGACTACCAGAAGGTCGGCTTCGACTGCTCCGGCCTGATGGTCTACGGCTTCGCGGGCGTCGGCATCGACCTGCCCAAGTACTCGGGATACCAGTACACGTCCGGCCCGCAGGTCCCGCTGTCAGAAGCCAAGCGCGGCGACATGATCTTCTACGGTCCCGGCGGAACACAGCACGTCGCTCTTGTCCTCGGCGACGGCACCATGCTCGAGGCTCCGCAGTCCGGCTCGTCGGTCAAGATCTCGCCGATGCGCACCGCAGGCGCAGAACCGATGGTCGTCCGTCTGCTCTGAGGCGAATCAATCGTCTCGCCATCTCGTCGCCGACCAGGTGATCAGACGACTCACAACTCGGTGACGTTTCCGTCCTCCACGTGCCACCGCCGGTCCACCCGCACGTTGGTGAGCATTCGACGATCGTGCGTCACCAAGAGCAGAGCACCATCGTAGGAACGCAGCGCCGATTCGAGTTGTTCGATGGCAGCCAGGTCGAGGTGGTTGGTCGGCTCGTCGAGCACCAGCACGTTGGTGCCCTGCGCCTGCAGCAGCGCCAATGCCGCACGCGTGCGCTCCCCCGGTGAGAGATCGTCAACGGCGCGGTCGACGTGGTCGGCGCGAAGCCCGAACTTGGCAAGCAGCGTGCGGACGTCGGCCGTCGTGTACTCCGGGACGAATTGCTCGAAGCGTCCGGCGAGCGGCAGCGGACCGGAGAACCGGCCGCGCGCCTGGTCGATCTCGCCGATCGCCACGCTCGCACCGAGCCCCGCAGTTCCCTCGTCCGGCTCGATCCTCCCGAGGATCGTCGCCAACAACGTCGACTTCCCGGCACCGTTCGGACCCGTGCATTCCGATCCGCTCACCGGCGGCCACCTGCAACGAGACTGGACCCAGGACGAACTCTCCCTGCCGAACCACCACCTGATTGAGCGTCGCCACCACCGAACTCGACCGCGGTGCCGCCCCGATCGTGAACTCGAGTACCCACTCCTTGCGCGGCTCGGCGACCTCCGCCAAGCGTGCGATGCGGCTCTCCATCTGGCGCACCTTCTGCGCCTGCTTCTCGCTCGACTCCGACGCGGCTCGGCGGCGCACCTTGTCGTTGTCGGGGTTCTTGCGCATCGCATTGCGCATGCCCTGGCTCGACCACTCCCGTTGCGTACGAGCGCGGGCGACGAGGTCGGCTTTCCGCTCGGCGAAATCCTCGTACTCGTCGCGGCGGTGCCGTCGGGCCACCTCCCGCTCCTCGAGGTAACTCTCGTAGCCACCGCCGTAGACGGCGTTCGTATGCTGGGCGAGGTCCAGCTCGACGATGCGGGTCACACTGCGCGCCAGGAACTCTCGATCATGACTGACGAGGACCACCCCGCCGCGCATACCCGTGACCACAGCTTCGAGCCGTTCCAGTCCGTCCAGATCCAGATCATTCGTCGGCTCGTCGAGGAGCACCACGTCGAACCGCGAGCACAGGAGCGAGGCCAGTCCGACACGGGCCGCCTGCCCGCCCGACAGCCCGGCCATCAGTGCCGATTCCGACGCGAGGTCGCCGGTGTCCAAGCCGAGATCGGCCAACACCGCGGGCAGTCGCTCGTCGAGGTCGGCGGCACCAGTCGCCAACCAGTGGTCGAGAGCGGTCGCGTAGACGTCGGCCGCATCTGGCCCAGCCACGTCCGACTCGGCGAGTACCCGCGCGGCATCGTCCATCGCGCGGGCCGCAGCCGCACATCCGGTCCGGCGGGCGACGTACTGGCCGACGGTCTCGCCCGGCACCCGCTCGTGCTCCTGCGGCAGCCAGCCGACGAACGCGTCCGACGGCGACCGCGACACCGTTCCTGCCAACGGCACGAGTTCGCCGGCCAGGATCCGCAGCAACGTCGACTTCCCCGCCCCGTTCGCACCGACGACGCCGACGACGTCGCCCGGTGCCACCGTGAGGTCGAGGTGGTCGAACAGGACGCGATGCGCGTACCCGCCGGACACGTCCTTCGCGACGAGCGTTGCAGTCATTCACACATGGTTGCACCTGGGGAGCTCACGGGTGCTCGTCGGCCTCTCGGGAGTCCGTGAGCGTGGACGCTCCCCAGAGCGCTATCACCCCGACGACCACTGCGAGAATCGCATAGGCGATCCGCTCGCCGCGGAAGAACGACGCGACCAACTCGCTGCTCCAGGTTCCCGCCGGAAGGCTCGTGGTGACCAGCGCGGCGATGAGCGTCCCGATCACCGCCGTCCCGACGCTGGTCCCGATCTCCTGGGCGGTGTCGTTGAGCGCGGCACCCATCGATGTCCGCTTCTCGGGCATCGCACCGATCAGCGCCACCGCACCGATGGTCATCACCGTGCGCAGACCGATCGTCAGCGTCACCATGAAGACCGCAATCGCGAGGTAGCCGTGGTCGACACCCCAGGCCAGACCCGCCATGGAGCCGCCGAGGAACACCGCGCCGATCAGGCAGGCCACCCGGTGGCCGAAGCGCTTGATCAGCTGCTCGGAGATCGGCGTGCCCAGGATCATCGTCACGATCAGCGGGAGGTTGGCCAGACCAGCCTTCATCGGACTCCACCCGTATGCGTATTGGAAGTGCAGGATCAGACCGAACATCACACCCGCCATCGCGATCGACGTCGCGATCTGCGCGATGGCGGCACCGCGTACCGTGCCGTCGCGGAAGACGCGCAGGTCGAGCATGGGCTGCGCCGCCCGACGTTCGTGCCACACGAACAGTGCGAGCGCAATGACCGCTCCGGCCGCCGATCCAAGCGTGGCACCCGATCCCCAGCCGTACTCGATGCCCGCGGTCAACGTGTAGCACCCCAGCCCGATCGTCGCGATACTCAAGACCGCGCCAGGCAGATCGAGTCGGTCCTCGGTGAGGTCCGCACCATGATCGGGCTGCACCCCTATCCGGACTCCGATCCAGGCGATGAGTGCGACCGGCGCATTGACCAGCAGCAGCCATTCCCAACCGACGTGTGCGAGCGCCGTGCCGCCGAGTACCGGACCGAGAATGAAGCCGCTCATGCCCACGACGATCATCACCGTCATCGCACGCATACGAAGAGCCGTGTCACTGAAGAGTCGGAAGACGAGCGAGTTGGTGATCGGTGCCATCGCGGCCGCGGCCACGCCGAGCGCGGCGCGCAACGCGATCAGTCCGCCGGTCGACGAGACCATCAGGACCGCAAGGCTGATCAGCCCGAATGCGGCGAGCCCGACGAGCAGCACGCGCCGTCGCCCGAAACGGTCCGCGATCGACCCCGCCGTCAACAGCAGGCCGCCGAAGGTCAGAGAGTAGGCGCTGGTGACCCACTGCAAAGCAGTCGTACCGCTGCCCAGATCGCGGCCGATGGTCGGCAACGCGATCGTCAACAGAGTGTTGTCGACCATCTCCACGAAGAAGGCCAAGCACAGGGCCGCCATCGGAATCCACGCGGCGCGCAGTGACGGGTACGTGCGGGTGAGTGCACTCTCAGCGGTTGCCGTCATGGGGCACCCCCTCTCTATCGAACACCGTTCGGTTATCGAACGACGTTCCATACGATAGAACGGCGTTCGATAGAATGCAAGAGGGAGGTTCGATGACACCGCGAACAGCACACGAAGTGACGCCGCGGCGCGGAAGGCGTCGCGCATCGCACTCGATGGAGACCGTGATCGGCGAGACCATCGCCCTACTCGACGAGTCCGGCGAAGGCGCGCTGACGTTCCGTGCGCTCGCCGCCCGCCTCGGTGGCGGCGTGGCAAGCATCTACTGGTACGTGGACAACAAAGACGAGCTCCTCGACCGCGCGACCGATCACGTCCTTGGCGACGTCGTCGAGCGGACCGACGAGCTCGCCGCCTCCGACGATCCGATCGCTGATCTGCGCGCCGTCGCGATCGCCCTCTTCGAAGCGGTCGTCCAGCGACCCTGGCTGGGTCGATACCTGATGCGCGACAATGGAACTCAGCCGAACGGAATGCGTATGTACGAAGCTCTCGGCGAGCAGGTGATGCGGTTGGGCCTGCACCCGCGCGAGACCTTCCACGGGGTGTCGGCAGTGCTCGGATTCGTGATCGGCACCGCGACCGACCTGGGCCAGCAGGTCCCTGCCGAAGTGCTCGACGGAACCGTGTCCGGCGAGCAGCTCATCGAGCGCGCCGCCGACCAGTGGCGGTCCCTCGACCCCGACGAGTATCCGTTCATCCACTACATCGTCGACGAGTTCGCAACGCATGACGACGCCGACCAGTTCCGCGCAGGCCTGGACCTCGTCCTGGCAGGGCTACGGATGCAAGCCGACACGTGAGAGAACTTCGGCACTTCGTTTCGGCCGTACGCCGAATCGAAGTGCCGAAGTCGTGCTTCTAGCTCGAGGAGTTCTAGCTGTAGTCGTAGAACCCGCGACCGCTCTTGCGGCCTAGACGGCCGGCGTCGACCATGCGGCGCAGCAGCGCCGGAGGCGCGAAGTGCGGTTCGGCGAACTCGGCGTACAGCGAATCTGCGGCAGCAAGGCAGATGTCGAGGCCGACGGTGTCGCACAGGGTCAGTGGACCCATCGGGTAGCCGCAGCCGCCCTTCATCGCGGCGTCGATGTCCTCGGCGGTCGCATATCCCGAGTCGAACATGCGGATCGCCTGGCACAGGTACGGGATGAGGAGCGCGTTGACGATGAACCCCGAACGGTCGCCCGCCTGAACGGTGGTCTTACCGAGAACGTCGCCTGCATATGCAGTGACCGACGCGGCGGTCTCCTCCGAAGTCAGGAGCGTCGAGATGACCTCGACGAGCGGCATCACCGGGACGGGGTTGAAGAAGTGAACACCGACGACACGCTCGGGATGCTTCGTCGCTGCAGCGATCTTGATGACCGGGATCGAGGAGGTGTTGGTCGCGAGGATCGCATCGGGCTTCACGACATCGTCGAGGTTGGCGAAGATGTCGTGCTTGATGGCCTCCACCTCGGGGGCCGCCTCAATGACGAGTTCGCGGTCGGCGAACTCACCGACGTCGAGCGTGACTCGCACGCGCGCGATCGCGGCGTCGGCGTCCTCCTGTGAGATCTTGCCCTTGGACACGCCGCGGCCAATCGACTTGGCGATCCGCGCGCTCGCCGCATCCGCGAACTCCTGCGTGGTCTCCAGCACGAGCACATCGCTGCCAGCCTTGGCACACACTTCTGCGATGCCGGCACCCATGGTGCCGCCACCGATCACGCCGATGAGGTTCACTTCGTCTCCAAATCGATTCGGGCCACCGGCAGAAGGCGGCCAAGCTCAGGTTGTCGCCTCATAGGCTAGTTGCTGCACGCGCACCCGGCGGCGCAGCCATGCCCGACAGTGATGTGCAGAACAGGGATGTGCAAAACAGGGAATACCCACCGGCCCGCCACGTTGACACCGACATGAGTGCAATCGAGTTCGGTCTGGACACGTTCGGCGGGGTCACGAAAGACGAACACGGCGCGCCTGTTCCGCACCCGCAGGTGATCCGCGACCTCGTGGACGACGCCGTCGTGGCCGATCAGACCGGGTTGGACTTCTTCGGCATCGGAGAGCACCACCGCCCCGACTTCGCGGTGTCGAGCCCGGAGACGGTGCTCGCGGCGATCGCCTCACGCACCGAGCGAATCCGCCTCGGATCGGCTGTCACCGTCCTCAGCTCCGACGACCCGGTCCGCGTGTTCGAACGTTTTGCGACCCTCGACGCGGTCTCCGATGGGCGAGCGGAGATCGTTGCCGGTCGCGGCTCGTTCATCGAGTCGTTCCCGCTGTTCGGGTACGACCTGGCCGACTACGAGATCCTATTCGAAGAGAAGCTCGATCTCCTGTCGAAGTTGCTCACCGAGGATGCGGTCACGTGGACCGGCACCACCCGCGCCGCGCTCACCGACCAACTGGTGTTCCCGACCACCGCGAACGGGCTGCGGGCCTGGGTGGGCGTCGGCGGATCACCGGAGTCGGTGGTGCGCGCCGCCAAGCACGGATTCGGATTGTTCCTGGCGATCATCGGCGGTGCACCCGAGCGATTCGCCGCGTACATCGATCTGTTCGAACGCGCCCAGAACGAGTTCGGGCGTCCGCACGCACCGATCGCCGTCCACTCGCCGGGGCTCGTGGCCGCCACCGACGCACAGGCGCGTGAACTCGCCTACGACGGATGGTTCGCGATGCGTCGCCAAATGGGTGCCGAACGCGGCTGGCCAGCTCCGACCGCCTCCGACTTCGAGAACGAGATCACTGACGGCGCACTGTATCTCGGATCGCCGGAGACTGTCGCCCGCAAGATCGCACGCACCCTGAAAGCACTGCGGATCGATCGGTTCGACCTCAAGTACGACCAGCCGGTCCCCCACACCGTGCAGCGGACGTCCATCGAGTTGTACGGCGAGAGGGTGGTCCCGATGGTCAAGGAGCTACTGGCCTGACGCGTCGCCGGGCGCTACCCGAACCCGATTCGCGCGAGCACACCTGGCAGCTCAGCCTGCCAACACGCGGCGTCGTGGCCGCCGGCGAACTCGTCGTAGTCGAGCACCGCGGCGCGCTCGACGAGCACGTCCCGCATCCGACGCACCGGTTCGATCAGCACCCATTCGTCCGTGCCGACCGACAGGTGCACCACGCCGAGCGAGACGTCACTGTCGTCGAGAACATCGGTCAACCATTCCGCGGGATACCCGCTGCTCGCGTTAGGCCACCAGAACGAACCCGACTGGCAGATCGAGACACCGAACCGATCGGGGGCGACGCACTGCGCGAAGAGTGCCGAGAGCCCACCGAGTGACGATCCCTGAATCGCCGTACGCGCAGGATCGGCGGTGACCGGCACCGGAGCCGCCTCGATCAGCGACCGGAGGTCCGCGACCAGGTGAGGGTTGCACGTCAGATCGATGTCCCGTTGCCGCACACCGCCATGACCGAGCAGCAGAACCACCGTGTTCGGCGCAAGGTGCGTGTGTACCCAGGCGTCCAGAGCGTCTTCGCCGTCGAGCAGGAGACGGTCTCCGTCGAGCAGGACGAGCACCGCTGCGTCTGCGCCCGCACTCGCCGGCACGACCCAGTGCCCATCACGGTGTCCCCCGCCGGCGGCCGCGATCCGGACCGGTACGAGACGTCCGGGCCGCTCCGGCGCAGTCGTCGCTATCACTGGCGGTGCGTCGGGCCCGGACGCCACGGACGAGCCGCGAAACCATTCGCGGGCGAGCGGATCCGGACGCGCGAGGGCGAGGAGGTCGTACCAGACGTTCACCTGGTCGTGCCGCGACGAATCGGTGGCACCGAGCGAGCGGGAGCGCCGCTCATTCAGGACCGGGTCCGTTTTCGGCGCAACGGATCCGTCGTCGACTGCGAGGCTGTACGTGCCCCGCCACCGCGCCGGCAGCGCGAGCGTGAGCGTCCACAGATCCGTGCCGGTCGTCCGCCGGAACACGGCGTCGTCGACCGTCGTGTCGTCGGTGAGCTTGCCCGCCACGAGGGCGACCCGATTCGCGTCCCCACGATGCACCCACGTGAACGATCGCCAGTCCCCGTCACCTTCGACGAGGGGCGCTCCCTCGGCGACGATGCGATCGTAGAACTCGTCGACTCGCGAGGGGTCCGCGCGCACCGCGTCGACCGACGGAGAGGTCGCCGCCTGAACACCGCGCGGACGGGGCGTGTGCGGGGGCGTCGTCAGTCGGCGGTCCTCCGGATTCGGACGGGCGAACAGTCGCGAATCGCTCATATCCCTGCCGTGCATACGCCGGACGCGGGCTTTTGTTTGAGGGTAGGCATACCTAGTAATCTGTCACAATTCTCTCCGAAAGGCCTCACATGACATACATGTCTACCGTGCGAAAGCGCCCTGCCGCGCTCCTCGTCGCACTCGTCGCAGCGGTCGGGTTGATTCTCGCCGGATGCTCGTCTGGGGGCTCCGGATCGGACGCGCAGGACTCGACGTCGAGCGGCGACTGGCCGCGCACGTTCAAGAACTCGGACGGTACGACTACCGAGATTCCGTCTCGGCCGAAGAACATCCTGTCCACCAGCGTGAGCGTCACTGGAACGCTCCTCGCGATCGGCGCCCCCGTCACGACGACCGCGAGTGACGCGAACGGCGAGTTCTTCCCGCAGTGGGCCGACGCCGCAGACAAGGCGGGCGTCCAGAAGGCGTGGCCCGCCGGCTCCCCGGACATCGAGGCAGCGATCGCCGCGGCACCCGACCTCATCGTGGTCGCCGCGACCGGACAGGACGCGATGGTCGACAACATCGCGGAACTGCGGGACATCGCACCGACCATCGTCGTCGACTACGGCGGCCAGACCTGGCAGGATCTCGCCACCGAACTCGGCGAGGCGACCGGTCTCGAGAAGCAGGCACAGACAGCTGTCGACGAGTTCGACGGCCTCGTCGCAGACACCGCGTCCGCGATCACGGTGCCCGAAGGCGAGGCCGACATCGTCTCCTACCGCGGCCCCGGCGGGTCCAATCCCATCGGACGCGCAGGCGGACCGCACGGGTCGCTGCTCAAAGCACTCGGATTCACCATCGAGGAGCCGAACTCGGCATGGCACAACCAGCCGGAGCCGCGTGCGGACTTCGTCTTCGCCGATTACGAGCATCTGACCGAACTCACCGCAGGCACAACGTTCGTTCTGTCCGCCGACAATGCGAAGGCACGCTCGGGATTCGCGGCAGACAAGGTTCTCGCGAACCTGCCGGCGGTCAAGAACAACCAGGTCTACGGGCTCGGCACCAACTCGTTCCGGATGGACAAGTACAGCGCGACCGAGATCGTCGAAGGCGTACGAGCGAACTTCGGCAAGTGACTCAATGACTGCCACGACGACGACCGCCTCGCCCCGAGCGCGGCGCGGCGGTCGTCGCGCGGTCGGCGCGATAGCCCTCGTCCTCGCGATCCTCGCTCTCTGCTTCGTGAGCATCGGCGTCGGCGTGGTCTCGATTCCACCGTCTGAGACCGTCGAATCGTTCTTCTCCTACGATCCGACGAACACCCATCACCTCCTCGCGCAACTCCAGCGGGTTCCACGCACGATCCTGGCCGTCGTCGTCGGAGTCTGCCTCGGCCTGGCCGGCGCGCTGATGCAGGCCCTGAGTCGCAATCCGCTCGCCGAACCCGGAATCCTCGGGGTCAACGCGGGCGCGGCGTGCGCGATCGCCGCCGGAATCGCGTTCCTCGGCGTCACGAATGCGTGGGGCTACGTCTGGCTCGGGCTCGTCGGAGCCGCTGTCGCAGGCGTGATCGTCATCGCGTTGGGCGGGGCTCGGCGTGGTGCCAGCCCCGTCAGACTGGTCCTCGCGGGTGCCGCGGTAACCGCGGTTCTGATGGCCCTGTCCCAACTGGTCCTCTTGAACGCGACCAGCGACGTCTACGACAGCTACCGAACGTGGATGATCGGTTCGCTGGCAGGCCGGGACTACCACGTGCTCGCGGCCGTCGCCGGACTGGCCGTCGTCGGGGTGGCCCTCGCCGCGAGCCTGGCCCGCTCCCTCGATTCCGCCGCGTTAGGCGAAGACGCGGCACGGGCACTCGGCGCGAATCCGACTCGTGTGTGGGCTGTGGCAGGCGTCAGCGTGATCCTTCTCGCCGGCTCTGCGACGGCGGCGGCCGGACCGATCGTGTTCCTCGGCCTCGCCGCGCCGCACGTCGCTCGATTGTTGGTCGGCGTGAGCCACCGTTGGCTGCTGACGTACTCCGCACTGATCGGCGCCCTCCTCCTCATCGGGGCGGATGTGCTCGGCCGTGTCGTGTCGCCCGGCCACGAGATCGGCGTCGGCATCATGGTCGCCATCATCGGCGGACCGTTCTTCGTGTGGATCGTGCGTGGACGGACGATCCGAGCCCTATGACCGAGAATCGCCCTATGACAGGAGGTCGGCTGACAGATCTTCGACCACCGTCCGGAAGCCTCGTCCGTGTCGGCCGCTGGCACGTCGTCGTGCATCCGCGGACCGCACTGGTGAGCGGCCTGCTGATCGTCGTGACGCTCGGTGCGGCGATCTACGCGATGACGATCGGGACCCTCGACATCGGCGCGGTGGACGTCTTCCGCGCCCTGTTCCACGCGGGTGACGCCTCAGACGTCCGAGTGGTGAACAGTGTGCGGCTGCCGCGTACGCTGACCGCCGCGCTGGCGGGAGCAGCGCTCGCCGTCTCCGGGTCGGTCTTGCAATCGGTGTCCCGGAACGCGCTAGGCAGCCCGGAGATCGTCGGCTTCACCACCGGAGCCGCCACCGGAGCCATCATGCAGATCGTGGTCTACCAGGCCGGAGATCTGCAGGTGGCGCTCGGCGCATTCGTCGGTGGAGTCCTGACCGCCGTCGTGGTCTACCTCCTCTCGGTCAAGGGCGGAACGACCGGCGGCTACCAACTGATCCTCACCGGCATCGGCGTCGGCGCGGTCTTGCAGGCGGTGAACGACTTCCTGCTCGCCTACGGAGGCCTGGACGAGGCGGTACAAGCGAACGTCTGGCGCGCCGGGTCGCTCTCGCTGCGAGGATGGGGGCACGTCACGACGGTCGGCGTCGCATGCCTCGTGTTGATCCCGGTCGTCGGCGTTCTCGCCAAACGCGCGAGCATCATGGAGATGGGCGACGACCTCGCAGCCCAACTCGGCGTGCGGACCGGACGCACGCGTCTGGTCCTCGTATTCACCGCGGTGTTTCTCGCCGCTGCGGCCACGGCCGCCTGCGGCCCGATCGCATTCGTCGCACTCGCGGCGCCGCAACTGGTCAACCGTCTCACGGGCTCGCAGTCGGTGTCGGTCGTCGGCGCCGCGGCGATGGGCGCCTGCCTGCTGGTCGTCTCCGATATCGTGTCGCAGACGCTTCCCGTGCAGGCCGCCGTCCCGATCGGCCGCGTCACCGGCGTGATCGGCGGCATGTACCTCATCTGGCTGCTCACGAGGAAGGACAAGGTCCGGGTATGACAGCTCTCAGCGCGCAGAACCTCACACTCGCCTACGACAACCGCACGATCTCCCGCAACCTCGACGTCGACATTCCGGCGGGCGAAGTCACCGTGATCGTCGGCCCCAACGGATGCGGGAAGTCCACCCTTCTCCGCGCACTGTCGCGATTGCTGACACCGAGCGAAGGCCACGTCACGCTCGACGGCGACGACATTCGGCGGCTGGGCGGCAAGGAGTTCGCGCGTCGACTCGCTCTTCTCCCACAGAGTTCGCAGGCTCCTCCCGGCATCACCGTCGGTGATCTGGTGGCGCGCGGTCGATTCCCGCATCAACGACTGCTGCAGCAGTGGTCGGTGGACGACCAGGTCGCCCTCGAGCGAGCCATGGCGGCCACCGGTATCACCGATTTCGTCGATCGCGGCGTCGACGAGTTGTCCGGCGGTCAGCGGCAGCGAGTGTGGGTAGCGATGCTGCTGGCCCAGAACGCGCCCGTGATGCTGCTCGACGAACCGACCACCTTCCTCGACATCGCCCATCAACTCGATGTGCTCGACTTGCTCGCCCGGCTCAACAAGGAGGAGGGCCGCACGGTCGTCGTCGTGCTGCACGACCTCAACCAGGCCGCACGGTACGCCGACCACCTGGTGATCATGAGCAACGGAGCGGTCGCGGTCCACGGCCCACCCGCAGACGTCCTGACCGAGGGTCTTCTGGGGGACGTCTTCGGTTTGGACGCCCGCGTCATCGTCGACCCCGTCCTGGGCAATCCACTCGTCATCCCGATCGCGAGTCGTATGCGGTGAGTACCAACACCGTCGCCACGGCGACGGTGTCACGAGGTGGGGCGACGTTACGATCACCATGATCGTTTCCGTTGGCGGCGGCGGGCCGTGTTCCTAGGATCACCCCGGTGACACTTACCGAGAACCGCACAACCGGGCAATCGACGTCGGCACCCGACAACCGCCGCCTGCGCAACGTAGTCCTCGCCAGTCTGTTGGGCACGACGGTCGAATGGTACGACTTCTTCCTCTACGCGACGGCCGCAAGCGTCGTGTTCAAGGACGTCTTCTACCCGGACACGAGTGCGTTCGTCGGCACTATGCTCGCGTTTGCGACATTCGCGGTCGGATTCGTGATGCGCCCGGTCGGTGGCATGATCTTCGGCCACATCGGCGACCGGATCGGCCGCAAACGCACACTCGCGTTGACAATGGTCACGATGGGCGCAGCGACCGCGCTGATGGGCGTTCTGCCGTCGTATGCTCAGGTCGGAGTCGCCGCCCCGATCCTGCTCTTGGTACTGCGCATCGTGCAAGGCTTCGCACTCGGCGGAGAGTGGGCCGGGGCCGTTCTGTTGGCTGTGGAGCATTCACCTGCCCGCCGCCGTGGGCTGTTCGGATCGATCCCGCAAATCGGCCTCGCCGTCGGTCTGGCCCTCGGCACGCTCGTATTCGCCGGTCTGCAGACCGTTTTCGGCGACGCCGCTTTCGAGTCATACGGGTGGCGCATCGCCTTCTTGATCAGCATCGTGCTGGTCGTGATCGGCTTCGTCGTACGACTCCGAGTCGAGGAGACGCCGGAATTCGCTGAGGTCGACAGGCTGGCGAAGAAGTCGTCGGCCCCACTGAAGGATGTGGCACTGCCACCGCACACCCGCAACACGATTCTCGGTCTGTTCGCGCGGTGGGGCGAGGGGGCAGCGTTCAACACCTGGGGAGTATTTGCCATCACCTATGCGACAGGCACCCTGGACATGCCTGACGTCCCCGTTCTCGTGTCCGTCGGTATCGCCGCGACAGTCATGGCGGTACTGCTGCCGTTCGCCGGAATCCTCGTCGACCGCCACGGTCCGCGCCGCGTCTACCTCACCGGCATCGCCGCATACGGTCTTCTCGTCTATCCGGCGTTCGCGTTGTTCGACACCGCGAACCTCGTGTGGTTCACCGTCGGTCTCGTCGTCGTGTTCGGTGTGGTCCACGCGTGGTTCTATGGTGCGCAGGGCACGTTGTTCGCGAGCCTGTTCCCGACCGAGGTCCGCTACACCGGGCTGTCGGTGGTCTACCAGTTCTCGGGCATCTGGGCATCGGGGCTCACCCCGCTGATCCTGACTGCGCTGCTCGGCGCCGCCAACGGCTCCCCTTGGCTCGCATGCGCGTATCTGGTGACCACCTCGGTGATCAGCGTGGTCGCGACGGCGTTGATCAAGCGATCCGACACCTATCTGTAGATCCGTAGACGAGACTGCCGCGACCAGTCGCGCCGACGGTTCGGTCACGACCGCGATCGCAGATCGCGGTCTCTCATCCGTGGAGTTTCGCGAAGACTTCCGCAGTAGTCGTCACTTCGCCGAGTCTGGGGAAGATCGTGGTGAGCGAGCGCTCGTGCGCGGCCGGATCCGAGTCGGTCATCGCGTCCTCGACGAGGACCACATGGTAGCCGTGTTCGTATGCGCTGCGGGCGGTCGATTCGACGCCGATCGACGTCGAGATGCCAGTCATGACGACTTGGGTGACGCCTCGCTCGCGCAGCCGAGCGTCGAGGTCGGTGTTCGTGAACGCGCCCCACGCTCGCTTGGTGACGCGGAGGTCGTCGGCACCGGACCCGAGCGATGCGTCGACCACGATGTCCTCCGCGGAGAAGGTACCTGTACCGGCGCCGGCGTCGGTGCGCCCCGGTGGTCGCGTTGCGACGTTCACCAGCACGACCGGCCGGCCTGCGGCCCGAAACTCGGCGGCGAGCGCCGCCGAGTTGGCCACGGTCTGCTGCGCGGCGGCACCGAACGCGCCGACGATGTTGCGTTGAAGGTCGATGACGACCAGTGCGGCGTTCTCGTCGATCGCAGTAAGCGGCATACAGTTCCTTCTCTCCTCGTATCAGGTCTGGGTTCTTGTCAGTCCGCGAGCCTCGCCAGAAGCGGAAGTGCGGCCGCGAGTGTCTCGCGTTCGGAATCGGTGAGGCGCTCGTCGACGGCGTGCGCGAGCCACTCGTCGCGGGTCCGGCGGGTCCCGTCGACGAGTGCACGCCCACCCGTCGAGAGCGAAAGGACCTGCCGGCGACCGTCCTTCGGATCCGGGGCACGTTCGACGAGTCCTCGCTCGGTCAGGACTGCGACGGTCGCCGCCATCGACTGCGGACGCACCCGCTCGGCGTCGGCGAGCTCGCTCGAGGACATCTCGCGTCCCGCGAGCCGGCTCAGGACCGCGGTCTGCGACGGCGTGAGCTCATCGAAGGCGGCGACCTCCCGGAACCGTCGCCGCAGACGACTGAACACGACCCGTACCTCGCCCGCGATGAGCCACGCATCCTGCCGGTCAGCCACGGTCTTCAGCCTAAGCTGACGAAGTCCCTCCCCGCCACCGCGAGTAGCGTGCCGAGCATGGACTACTTGCCTCTCGGAAACAGTGGACTCGTGGTGTCGGCGCTCGGCGTCGGGTGCAACGCATTCGGCCGACGGATCGACCAGAGGGCGGCGAACGACGTCGTAGCGGGCGCGTTCGACAACGGGGTCAACTTCTTCGACACGGCCGATTCGTACAGCGCGGGTCAGTCGGAGACGATGCTCGGGAACGCCCTCGGCTCGCGCCGCGACGAGGTCGTCATCGCGACCAAGTTCGGCATGGATCCCGGTGATCTCTACCCCGGCGCGCAGGCCAACCGGGCGAGCCGCTCGTACCTGATGCGCGCCGTCGAAGGGAGCCTGCGCCGACTCGGCACCGACTACATCGATCTGTACCAGCTGCACACCCCCGACCGGATCACGCCGATCGATGAGACGTTGTCGGCGCTGTCCGATCTCGTCCGATCGGGCAAAGTGCGGTACATCGGCTGCTCCAACCTGGCGGCGTGGGAGGTCGCCGACGCTGCGGGCGTCGCCGATGCGATCGGCGGCGAGCACTTCATCACCGCGCAGAACGAGTACTCGCTGTACAACCGCAGTGCCGAGGCCGAACTCGTGCCTGCACTCGAGCACTACGGGATGAGTCTGCTCCCCTACTTTCCGCTCGCGTACGGCCTGCTCACCGGCAAGTACTCGCGCCACGAGCCTGCGCCAGAGGGATCACGACTGGTCAGCGAGTCGTTCCGGTACGAGGCCGCCGACTGGGATGTCGTCGACGCCGTCCGGGCTTTCGCAGCCGAACGCGACGTCACCATGCTCGACGTCGCACTCGGCGGGTTGCGCGCCCAGCCGACGGTCGACTCGGTCATCGCCGGAGCGACGTCGTCGGCGCAGATCACCGCGAATGCGCAATCGGTGCTGTGGTCGCCGACCGACGACGACCTCGCCGCCCTCGACGAAGCGGTGCCGCCCGGCTCCGGAAGCGGATATCTGACATTCGCTCCGCCCCAACGCTAGGGGTCTGGGCACTCAGCTCAGCGCGACCAACTCGTGCAGCGTGCTGCCCTCGACGGTCTCGGTCGAGCCGTCGTCCTGTGTCACGGCGAGGATGAAGTCCGACTGGAATCGGAAGTAGCCGGGTTTGCCGATCAGCCGGTCGGCGATCGGCCGCATCAGCGGGCTGCCGATCACCGGGATCTGTTCAATCAACGAATGCGACTGCAGCACCTGTCGGACGCTCATCTCGAGCCGGAACATTCCGGGCGCCTCGAGCGTGAACGTCTGCGGGTAGTCCTGTCTGGCGACGTCGTCGTAGACCGAGGGGCCGAGCGTGAATTCGACGTCTCCGGTAGACAGCAGGACCTTGTCGCCCTTGGCCAGCATCACCGGCATGATCTGCAGGTTGCCGTACTTCTCGTTGCACGCGACGACGGCGTAGAGCAGCGAGTAATCCTCAGTGTAGAGGCGGCCCCAATGCCAGCGTTCGATGACGCGGGGCATGTTCCCGACGCCCCAGTTGTGGTCGGCGTAGCCGCGGCCGGTCACCTCCCAGCGATCGTCGCCGATGACGACGGTGCCGCTCACGGCGGCGCGGGGCGCCCCGACGCACCAACCGAAGACGCCGCCGTCGCCGAACTGGGTCTCTCCTCGTCCGGGCATCCAGGGCGCGATCTCGTTGCGGAATTCGAGGTCGAGTCGGACGTCCTCTTCGTCGAAGGTCACGAAGTAGGTGGGCATGCCGGCCTCGTCGAATTCGACGCGAGCCGAGTTGGGGCCGATCCGCACGTCGGCCTCGTCGGTGGAGAAATGCGCGGCTCGCGCCGGATACTTCTGCGCGATCTGCAGTCTGCTGCCGTCCGGGCGGTAGACGATGATCTCGACCCAGGGCCGCGACATCGGCGGATCCTCGGGACGACGCTTCACCAGGAAGCCGACGACGGTGTAGCCGTTGTCCAGGTGCGCGTCGAAGTACCAGTGCTCGAAGGCGGTGCGCTCGGCGCGCTCGTGCAGAGCGTTGTGTTCGGGCCGGACCACGGTGATGGTCCCGTCGCTGCGGCCCGGCCCGTTCCACGCTTCGACGGCGTCGATGGTCGTCATCAGATCTCGTTTCCTATTCTTCGCTTCGTTCTATTCGTCGGGCGCCGGACGGCGCCCGCTGAAGATCACCCTGGACCTCAGATCACTCCGGCGGCAGCGAGTTCAGCGAGACGCTGCTCGCCGATCCCGAGCAGACCGGTGTACACCTCGGTGTTGTGTCGGCCGACAGTTGCCGGTCCGGACGACCGGACGCTGCCGGGAGTCTCCGACAGTTTGGGCACCACACCCGGCCCGAGGACCTCACGCCCCAGGCGGTCGTCGGGGTGCGGTACCAACATCTCTCGAGCCTGGAACTGTTCGTCGGCGACGACGTCGGCGACCGTGTTGACCGGGCCGGCGACCACGCCTGCGTCGGCCATCAGTTCGATGACCGTGGCACCGTCACGTTCGGCGACCCACGCGCCGATGATCTCGTCGAGCAGGTCTTCGTGTCTGCCGCGGGCCACATGGTCTCGGGTGCGCTCGTCGTCGATCAGGTCTTCCCGCCCGATCACCGCGCACAGTCGCCGGAACACGGTGTCCTGGTTGGCGGCGATGATCACCCATCGTTCGTCCCGGGTCGGATACAGGTTGGACGGCGCGATGCCGCTGAGCCTGGTGCCGGACGGTTGGCGGACGACGCCACCGAGGTCGTAGTCCGGGATCGTCGATTCGAGCATCGCCAGGCAGGCCTCGGTGAGCGCCACGTCGACGATCTGACCGCGGCCGGTGAGGTGGCGGGTGTGCAGCGCAGCCAGCACGCCTTGGACTGCGAACATTCCCGCCAGCGAGTCGCCGATGGACAGCGACATCCGCGGCGCGGGGCCGCCGGGGAATCCGTTGATGTAGCGGAGCCCGCTGACGCCTTCGGCGACCGAGGCGTATCCGGCTTTGAACGCGGCCGGACCCGTCTGTCCGTAACCGGACACCCGGGCCAGAATGATTCCTGGATTCTGTTCGGCGAGAACGTCATACCCGATCTGCCACTTCTCCAGGGTCCCCGGCCGGAAGTTCTCGACGATGATGTCGCTCCGCTCGACCAGGTCGAGGAAGACCTCTCGTCCCTCATCCGCGCGCAAGTCCAGACTGATGGCCTTCTTGTTGCGGGCGTGCACGGTCCAGAAGGCTCGTTCGCCGTCGAGCTCGGCCTGACCCCAGGTCCGCAACGGATCGGCCTTGCCCGGCGCCTCGATCTTGATGACGTCGGCCCCGAGATCGCCGAGGAGCCTGCCAGCGAACGGCCCGGCGATGAGCGTGCCCAGTTCCAGCACCCGCAGATCGGCCAGTGCGCCGGTGTTGTCGGGTTGCCCGGTCGCTCCAGAATCCCTGTTGTCAGAGCCCCCATTCTTAGAGCCCCCAATTTCAGAACCCCCAATTTCAGAACCCAAGGTGGACCGTCTTCTCTTCAGTGTTGGCATGGATACCAGACTGCCCCAGTTCGCGCCCGTAGCCGCTGGCTTCGCGGCCGCCCCAGGGCAGACCGGGTTCGGGGACGCCCCAGCCGTTGACCCACACCATGCCGACGCGAAGACGGGGAATCACCGAGTGCGCGGTGGACAGACTGCTGGTGTGGATCATCGCGTTGAGGCCGTACTTGGTGTCGTTGGCGATCTGCACCGCTTCGTCGGTGGTGGAGAACGCAATGACGGTTGCTACGGGGCCGAAGATCTCTTCGCGGGCGATCGTCAGGTCGTTGTGTCCGCGGAACACGGTGGGCTCGACGAAGTAGCCCGGACGGTCCAATACCTTCCCGCCGGTGACCAGTTCGGCGTTCTCGCTCGTGCCGAGACCGATGTAGCGCTCGATGGTGTCGAGTTGTGTGCGGTTGACGATGGTGCCCATGGTGCTCGACGCGTCGCGGGGGTCGCCGATGACGGCGGCCTGGGCAGCGGTGACGAGGCCATCGATCACTTCGTCGACACGCGACTCGTGGACGAGCACCCGAGTGCCCGCCGCACAGACCTGTCCCTGGTGATAGAAGTTGCCCATCGCGATCCACGGCATGGACTGCTCGAGGTCGGCGTCGGCGAAGACGAGTTGCGGAGACTTGCCGCCGAGTTCGAGGGTCATCTTGCGGAACTTGTCTCCAGCCCGCGGCTCGATGGTTCGTCCGACGCGCGCGCTACCGGTGAAGCTGATCTTGTCGATGCCCTCGTGACGGGCGAGCGCCGCACCGGCCTCCTCACCGAGCCCGGTCACCACGTTGAGCACGCCTTCGGGCAGGCCGGCCTCGACGAGCAGTTGCGCGAGACGGATGGTCGAGAGCGACGCGTCCTCGGCGGGTTTGATGACGGCCGTGTTGCCCGCAGCGAGCGCCGGAGCGAGTTTCCAGCCGGCGATCACCGCCGGGTTGTTCCACGGGGTGATGGCGCCGACGACGCCGAGCGGCTGCCTCAGGGTGTAGCCGAACCGCTGTTGCGGACCGTAACTGGGGAGAGCGGAGGTCTGGCCGACGATCTTGTCCGCCCAACCGGCGAAGTGCCGGAATGTACCTGCGGTTGCTGGGATGTCGCCGTTGACGCTGTCGACGAACAGTTTGCCCATCTCCACCGACTCGAGCGCTGCGAGGTTCTCCGCGTCGGCCTCGATCAGGTCGGCGGCACGCGAGAGGATGCGTCCGCGTTCGGCGCCTGGCAGTTCGGACCAGACTCCGGACTCGAACGTCTCGCGGGCGGCGGCCACGGCTGCATCGACGTCGGCGTCGGTGCCTGCGGGGAGTTCGGCGACGACGCTCTCGTCGGCCGGGTTGGCGGAAACGTAGGTCGCCCCACCCGAGGCCGCGCGACGAGAATCGCCGATCCGCAGGCTGACGTCGGGGATCGTCGGTTCGAAACGAGCCGTTGCATTCGCTGCAGTATCGGTCATCGGTCGTCTCCTTCAGGAGTGCTGGTTGGTGGGGTGAAACGTGGGGCGAGACCATCCCACGCCGAGTCGTAGTCCTGCTGCCGGTGATCGCCCGACATAGCCTGCTCGGTGACTGTCAGCGGCAGTCGCGTCTCGAACATGAACGCGATCGAGTTGTCGAACTTCTGCGGAGTCAGTTCGGCTTCGGTGCCGAGGGAGTGCGTCGTCAGGTCCGGACCGTGTGCGGCGAACATGTTGTGCAGACTCGCTCCGCCCGGTACGAATCCCTCGGCTTTGGAGTCGTGTGCGCCGTAGATCAGACCCATGAACTCGGTCATGACGTTCCGGTGGAAGTGCGGCGGACGGAATGTGTGCTCGCCGACCAGCCACCGCGGGCCGAAGGCGCAGAAATCGACGTTCGCCTGGCCCGGTATCGGCGTCGGCGACGTCAGGACGGTGTGGATCGACGGATCGGCATGGTCCCAGTTGGTGGTGCCGAAGACGTTGAACTCGGCCAGGTCGTAGACGTACACGCCGTGGCTGCCGTGCCAGGCGACGACGTCGAGCGGCGAGTCCGGCAGCGTGCACGCCCAGAGATGCCCGCCGAACTTGTGCACCAACTGCACCTCGCCGACCCCCTGTTCGTATGCGGCCGCCGGGTGCCGGAAGTGCCGGGCGTGTGCGAGGCCGTTGGCGCCGATCGGCCCCAGCTCCGGCAGCTCGAACGGCGCCCCGTAGTTCTCGCAGACGTAGCCAGCGGACTCGCCGCCGCGCAGGTCGACGGCGAACTTGATGCTGCGGGAGATCAATACGATCTCGCCGGGGGCGGCGTCGACGACGCCCAGCTCGGTCCGCACTCGGATCGGCCCGGACTGCGGCACGATCAGCATCTCGCCGTCGCTGTTCTGGAAGTACCGGCGCCCCATGGACGCCGTCGCCGAGTAGAGGTGCACCCCGATGCCGGTGCGGGCGAGCACGTCGCCGTTACCCGCGACGGTGTACAGGCCGTCGATGAAATCAGTGCCGGACGGGCGGGGCGGCAGGGGGTTCCACCGCAGACGGTTGGGCACGGGCTCGCCGGGCAGCGGCGCGGACGCCATGGCGCCGTCATCGATGCGGGCGAGCGGCGGGTGACCCGCCGTCGGCCGGATGCGGTAGCACCAGGTGCGCCGGTTGTGTGCGCGCGGTTCGGTGAACGCGGTGCCGGAGATCTGCTCGGCGTACAGCCCGTAGGGCGGACGTTGCGGCGAATTCTGCAGCGGCGGCAGCGCACCCGCGACTGCCTCGGAGGAATGCTCGTTGCCGAATCCGCGGAGATACTGTGTCATGCCAGGCCCTGTCGTCATGCCAAGCCCTTTCGGTAGTGGTCGGTCATCGGCGCAGCGCGCCGGACGCGTCGAATTCGGCTTCTCGGTCGGACATCTGGGCGCGGTACCAGTTCTCTCGATGCCGCCGCATGACCTTCTCGTGCACACGCCCCAGCGGCGGGATGCGACGCAGTGTCTCGACGACGGCGACCGCCGGGAAGCGCACGGCCACCCAGGCCAGACCGGGCAGCGCACTCGGCATGTCATGCTTGGCGTAGGTCTGCGGGAACATGAACAGCCGCGCATACGTCGCGTACATCGCCGCGTTGTAGCGTTCGCGCAGTCGCTGGAGCCCGGTGTGATCGCCACGCGGGGCGAAGGCCCGCGGGAAGGACTCGATGAGCTCGACGCCGCCCGCCCCCGCGTCGTAGCTGCGAGCGGTGCCGACGATGGCCAGCAGACGCAGACTGTCGGCGATGGTCTCCGGGTACCAGGTGTTGCGCACCCCGACGATGTGGCCCATGTACCGCTGGAAGTGGATCAGATCGTAGATTTCCTTGCGCGTGGTCTGCACTCCGAGGATCCACAGCGCCAATCCCGGCACCACACTGCCGCCGAGCAGCGTCAGCAACATGTAGGCCTGACTGATCGGCAGGCCCCATTTCTCCGAATGCCATTCGGGATGATCGGCGACCCGACGGCGCACCGAGACGTGCATGACGCGTACCAGCATCGCGGTCGCGCGGCCCTTGCTACCCTGCGTCAGCAGACCGCCCGGCTCGGAGACGTCGATCCAGAACCGCGACGTCTCCAGGAAACGGCGCAGTGCGTTGTCACCCGCGTACCCGCCAGCCAACGACAGCGGTGTCGCCACCGCGGCCTCGGTGTACATCTCGAGTGTCTCGCCCCCGGCCACGCTGAACAGGAACGTTCCCCACCGGCGCCAGATACGGGCACCGGCTTCGACCGTGGCCGGGTCCACCCACTCGGGGATCTGCTCGAATTCGGCGAACAGCTCCACCATCGACGGCGGCGGGTTCTCGATGCTGTCGAGGCCGTCGGCGAGGGCGCGTTTGAGCATCGCGCGCCCCTGCACCATGCCGATCTCGCCGTAGAGGACTTCGTCGACGAAGCGCTCGGCTACCGGATCGCCCGCGTACATGTCGCCGGCGAAGGCTTCGATCTGCTGCGTGGTCGGGAAGATGTCGGCGCCGGTCAGTCGCTTGGCGGCCTTCCGCGCACGACGGATCATCGGGCGGGACATGGTCGCCCGGTACGGGAACGCCGTGGGCTCGGCTCGGCCGGTCGCGACCTGATCGTCGTACCGTGTGGTCGTCTCGCTCGGAACGGTCACGCCGTCGCCTCCTGTTCGTGCCCGGCCGGGTCCTTGAGCAGGCCGCGCCGTCTCATCCATCCGGTGACCGTGTCGACGATCCGGGGGACGCCGTCGGGCTGATCGACGCAGTAGTGGCTCAGGTCGTTCAGGCCGATGTACTCCACATCCGGGTCGGCGCTGGCCTCGTACATCGCCTCCGAGTCGCTGACGAATGCCGCCTGGTCGGCGCGCAGCGCCGCGACGAGGGTCGGAGTGTCCACGGAGGAGAGGTTGCGCACGGCGTCGGCGTTCGTGAGGTCGTAGCTCCACGTGCTCAGCCATGCCCGCACGGTGGAGAAGCGTGCCAAGCCGCCCGCCGCCAGGTTCGCGGTCTGCGGATCGCCGTACATGCTGCCCGGCTTCCGGTCGCTCGGATCCAGGGTCATGTCCAGGTAGCGGGGGTCGGCGACGGTGCGGTGGATGACGAAGGCCCGGTCGGCCGCGCCGCGACGTTCCAGTTCGTCGAGTTGCTCCAGCGCCCAGGCGTCGATGCGTCGGATTCGGGCGAGTTGCGCGTCCCGGTAGGTCTGCACCCACTCCCGATCCAACGGCAGGGCGCGGTCCGGGGCGTAGAGGTCGATCGCCCCGTCGGTCGCGTACGGATCGGTCTCGTCGACGACGGAGGCATCGATCCAGTTCCGCAGGACTCGCGCACGACCGGGGTGCGCGCCGACGAAGGCCAGACCGTCGGCCGGAACCATCCCGGTCAGGTCCTCCGGGTCACCCGCCGGAGTCTGAGTGATGGTCGGGTTCAGCGCCTGGCTCTGGTAGAAGGCCGACAGTGATCCTCCGCCGCTGAAGCCGAGCAGTACCACCTTCTCGAAGCCGAGTTCTTCCCGCATCCAGCGCACGGCGCATCCCAGATCCGCGGCCGCCCGTTCCATGATCAACGCCGGTTCGTTGGTCGAGTACCGGGTGTTGACGCCCATGATCGGCAGGCCTGCTTCAGCGAATCCTCGTAAAAGGAAGTGGCTCAGGAAGTTCGACGCCGGGTGACACATCACCAATCCGACCCGGGTGGAGTAGTCCGGCAGCGCCACCAGGTTGCCGTGCAGGGTCGGATAGTGCCGGGTCAGACCGGAATGGGACTCGACTCGACCGTCGGTGGCCGGCGAGAAGGGGATGCGTTGGAAGTGGTCGACCGTCGGCGTCGACACTGCTCGTGCAGAGGACAAAAGAGTCTCCTTTCACTGACGCCTCCGATGAGGCTCAGGTCACAGACCGAGACGGTACCATACCGTATGGTACGGTTCTAGCCATCGAGAAGGCGATTCACGATGAGGGCAGATGACGAGCAGTGACGAGACAGCCATGACTGCTGATGAGGCAGACCCAGACTCGATAGAACGGGGAGAGCCGAGGCGCCCGGACGAGCGACTCGGCCTGATCACCGGGATCGTGGTCGGAGCCGTGGTCGTGGCGCTGGCCGTCGTCACCGGATTCACCGCGAGCTGGTACGTCGGCGATCGTGACCGCGATCAGCTCGACGCCCAGTACGTCGACGCCGCACGCCGGGGCGTCCTCAACGTGATCTCGGTGAGCGCCGACCGCGCCGACAGCGATGTGGATCGGATCCTGGAAGGCTCGACCGGCGAGTTCCGCGCCGACTTCGCAGGCCGATCGAAGGACTTCATCGACGTCGTCAAACAGATGAAGGTTACGAGCAAGGGCACCGTCAACGCAGTCGGCATCGAGACCTCGGACGAGCACGCGGCGAGCCTCCTCGTCTCGGCGACGTCACTGGTCACCAACGGCTCCGGCGCTCAGGAAGAACCGCGGGTGTGGCGGCTCCGAGTGCATCTGCAGCACGGCGACGACGACCGGATCCTGATCGAGAAGGTGGACTTCGCGGTATGACCGACACAGCAGGCCAGCCAGACGCCGAAGAGCCGGATCTCGACGAAGCGGCTACCGACGAGCGTGCTGCCGACGAACCTGCCGACGACGACATCGGGGTGACGGATGAGGAGCAGACACCCGACTCTCCCGCGGCCGAGCGCCGGTGGCTGCGCCCGGCGCTCTGGTCAGTGGCCGCGACGGTGATCGTCGTGCTGGCCGGTGTGAGTCTGTTCTTCTGGATCGAGCACCGCGGCAGCGAGCAGGTGAACGACGCCCGACCCGCGGCGCTGGCCGCTGCCCGTACCGGGGCGACCGCGATCCTGACGTACCACGCCGACACCGCGCAGGCCGACGTCGACGCGACCCAGCGACTGTTGACCGGCGCCTTCGCCGACGAGTACCGGTCACTGGCTCGCACCGATGTGCTGCCTGCCGCCCGGGACCGCGGCTTGAGTTCGTCGGTCAACATCTCCGGCGTCTCGCTGATCAGCATTGAGAAGGACGACGCCGAGGCTCTGGTCTTCGTCACCCAGCAGGTCGAGTCACAACAGCAGAACGACAAGCCGACCACCACGGCGACCGCCGTCCGCGTCGGTCTGGTCCGTCAGGACGATCGCTGGCTCATCGAAGCCTTCAAGCCGATCTGATCAGCCGGTGAACGGCGCCGCGAACCGGCAGGGAACGGTCCGCGGGTGCTCGGGATCGAGCGCGTTGTACACGAAGTAGGCGGCCCGCTTGGAACCGGCGATACCGGCATGCTCGGAGTAGTCCTGAGCGCAACCGTCTTGGACGACGATGTTCTTCACGCTCCGACCCGGCCCACCCGGGACCTGACCGCTGGTGTACGGCACCACCGCCTCGTCATAGCGAGTCGAGATATTGGTGTAGTCGATGCCCGGCAGATACGGTCCGCCGTCTGCCCACAACCTCTTGATGAACTGCGAACCGCCAAGCATCTGACCGAGCGAGCTGAAGATCGGAGTCACGTTCTTCTCCCCGATCCCCAACCGCTTCGCGACCGGCAGAATCAGGTTGCCCACGAATCCGTACGTTCCTCGCCACAGCGGGGCCACCGACACGTACTTGTCGATCTTGTCGCGGCCGCCGAGGAACTTCGCGTAGTAGGAAGGCACGATCGTGCCCTGCGAATGACCGACGACGTCGACCTTCTCGGCGCTCGTGGCCTTGCGAACCTTGTCGACGAAGACCTTCAACTGCGCGGCACTCTTCTCCAGTGGCTGGGTTCCGCCGATCTGATTCAGCGGCCACGGAGCACCGGGGTACGAGCCGTACGTGAGCGCGAAGACGCAGAATCCGGCGTTCTTGAGCATCGGTACATACGCTCCCCAGTTGGTCTGTGCACCGCCGCCGGTGCCATGGACGAGCACCACCGGATTCGGGTGGCGCTCGGTCGGTTCGCAGTCGAAGTCGTTCGAGCCCGGCAGTGATCCGTTGGGGTGAGACAGTTCGTGCGGGATGCCTCCGAAGAAGTTGTAGTTCTCCGGCAGCTTCGGCGCAGCGTTCGCGGCTCCCGGCACCAGCAGCACCGCCGCGGCCATCAACGCCGATACGGCTATCACTGTTCGTTTGACGCGCGTCATCTCGTCCGTTGCCTCCAGGTCCCCGGTATGTCGAGACGGACGCTAACAGCCGCGGGTGGGATGCGAAGTGCTTTCGTGTCAGATCGTCCTTTTCCCATCAGACTGTCATCGTCCGGTCAGCATCGCCCGCAGCGTCGGCGGTTCGCCCCGCCCTTCTCCGGCCAGTCCGGCCACCTTGTAGGTGACGCCGTCGGCGCCCAGATACTCCCCGCGGGTCGAGTCGTACCCGGTCATCTTCGCGGTGCGCCCGGTGCGCGCCGTTCTCCGCTTCGCCGTGGGCTCGCCCGAGGCCCGCGAAGCCGTCCGGGGCTCGGCGGCGCCTGCCTTCTTCCGGCACAGCTGTACGGTCGCCGCTCGATAGCCCGGGTATTCGATGCACGGCAGGTTGCGCGCTCCGCGCACCGACCGCGGATCGTCCGGATCCACCTTGCAGTACAGGTCTTTCGGCGCAGGCGCGGGACTCAGGTCGGTCGGTGATCTACGCTGCGACGCCGGAAGGAAGCCTTCGATGCAGGGCGGCGGATCGTTGAGTTCCATGGCGAAGAAGGTGTTCTGCCCCGGATCGTCGGCGTTGACGATCCCGGCTCCCTGTGACGCCGCGATCAACGGCGGGAACAGCACCAGGATCTGTTCGAGCGCCGGGTTGTAGACCGCGCCGACCTGCTCGACGGTCACCAGATTCGACAGCAGCATCGGCAGGATCGGTTCGAAGTCGTTGAAGACAGCGGTCGCCTCCCGCGCGGCAGGTCCGGCCTGATCGAGCACCCCGCGCAGATCGGCGTCGGAGTCAGCGACGGTGCCGGTGATCCGCGCGAGCGAGCCTGCCCAGGCCGTGATCGCGGCGCCCGACACCTCCTGGGTGTGCAGCAGCGGCCCGAGTTCGTCGATCAGCCTGCCGGTCGGATCGTCTGCCGCGCGGGCTTCGCCGAGGATCTTCGTGACCGAACCGATCAGAGTGCGCAACGCGACACCCTGCCCTTTCAATGCAGTGAAGCTCTCGTCGATCACGGTGGTCAGGTCCGCGCGTGGGACCGACGAGAGCAGTTCGTTCACCGAGCCCAGCACGCGACCGGCGTCGACGGACACCGTCACCCGGTCGGCGTCGATCTGGGAGCCCTCGTGCAGGTCGCCCCCGCCGTCGCGCCGGGGTACGAGGTCGATGTACATCTCGCCGACCGCGGACATCGGCTTCACGTGCACGTCGACGTCGGCCGGGACCGACGTCCCGGAGTGCATCGACAGTTCCGCGTTGGCCCCGGTCCTCGTGCTCGCCACTCCGACGACGCGGCCGACGGTGATGCCGCGGTAGGTGACGTTCGCATTCGGGTACAGACCGCCCGCGTCGTCCATCTCGACGGCGACCGTGTAGCGGTCCAGTCCGGCCTGCTGCGGCAGTTGCGCGTACTGAACGGCCACGACGCCGAGCGCGAGTACGGCGACGGCCGCGAAGACGATCAGCCGGATCACGGTGGAACGTCGTAGATTCATCGGGGCCGCCGTCCCGGGTTCAGCAGGTCTTTGAGCGGCGGGGCGTCGCCGCGTCTACTCGCCGTCGCTGGAGCCGCCTTTCCGAGCACCCCTTCCAGACCCGACAGCATTCCCTCAAGCGGGGTGCCGATCAACAGAGCCTTGTCGAGGGTCGCCAGCCGCAGATCCAGGGTCACCTGACCGTTCGCGTAGTCGCCCCGGACGACGTTCTGCGCAACGTCGATCGGGAACGGGTAGGTCAGCAGATATCGCGACGACTCGGTGAGCGACTTCCCCGAGTCGGCGAGTCCCTTCAGAATCGGAGGCAGCGCTTTGAGGTCGGTGCGCATCTCGTCGCCCGACGCCTTGACGATGCCGTGCGCGGTGTCGGAGAAGTGGCCCAGTCTGATCAGCGTCTGCGAGAGCTGACCGCGACGGTCGGCGACGGCGTCGAGCGCAGGGGCGAGCGCATCGATCGCCTCGCCGATCCGTTCGTGCTGCGCGGCGAGGCGCGACGAGAGATCCTCGAGCGAGTCGATGGCGTCGGTGATCGAGTCGATCTGCTCGTTGAGGCCGCCGAGCAACCGGTTCAGTCCGGTCAGGACCCGCCGGGCGGCGTCGGTCCGACCGCCGAGTGCGGCGTTGAGTTCGGTACTGATGGTGCGCACCTGGTCGAGCCCGCCGCCGCCGAGAACCAGGGCCACCGAGGCGAGGGTCTGTTCGGTGGTCGGATAGGCTCCGGCGTCGTCGATCGGGATCTGGTCGCCGTCTCGCAGCCGGCCAACCGCACCGGTGTCGGGGGCGGCCAGTTCCAGGTGCGCCGACCCGAGCAGTGTGGTCTGACCGATCTTCGCGACGGTGTTGGCGGGCAACGCGACGCCGTCGTCGAGACTGACGGTGACCACGGCGTGGCCCTCGCGCAGCGCGAGGTCGCTGACTCGGCCGACGGCGATGTCGTCCACCAGGACCTCGGAGTTCCGGTCGATGGTCGTCACGTCCGGCATCTCGATCTGCACTGTCCACGCCCCGTCGCCGCGGCCGTGGGTGCCGGGCAACGGCAGCGAGTTGAGTCCGCGCCAACTGCACCCCGACAGCGCGACGACGGTCGCCACGATCAGCAGCGCCGCCGGCGCACCCCGTCTGAGCCGCCCGGTCATCGCCCGCCTCCCGGCACGAGCATCTGTTTGACCGAGGTCGGTCGGTGACCGGAGCCCTTCTGCCCGGACGGCGGTGTGACACCGGAGTAGACCAGCTGGTCCGGTTTGGCGCCCACGCCACGGGTCGGATTGCTCGACAGGGGCGGATAGTCCATGGTGAGGAGCCGAAGCAGCGGGCCGAGGTATTTCACACACAGTTTCGCGCCGCGCTCGGCGGTCGTCGCCTCGGCTGCGGCGATCGACGAGCAGATGAACTGCACCGGATTCGCGAAGTTGCTCATCGCGAGCGCCGAGACGACCGAGTTCTGCGCCGGTTGATAGATGTTGTTCAGGTTCGCCAGTGCCGTCGGGGCGGTGTGCAGGACCTGCGCGATGTTGTCTCGGTGCGCGGCGAGGGTCTCGGTGACGTCGCCGAGCCGGGTGAGGGCATCGGTCATCCCGCCGCGGTTGTCGGCGATGAACGTCCGAACCTGCCCGAGGGAGGAATCCAGACTGTCCATCGCCCCGGCGATGTCGTCCCGGTTCGCATCGAGGATGCTCGTCACCGACACCATCCGTTTGTTGAAGGACACGATCTGCGCGTCGCTGTCGGCGAGGGCACTCACGAAGACTTGCAGGTTCTTGACTGTGCTGAACAGATCGGTGCGGCCGTCGGACACGGTACGCAGCGCCGCAGACAGGGACGACAGTGTGTCGTGCAGGGTCTCGCCCTGTCCGGACAGGTTCTTGGCGGCCGAGCTCACCGTGTCGCCGAGGGGTCCGCTGACCTCGTCGGCCGACGGTTTCAGCTGTTCGGACACGTCGAGTAGTTGCTGCTCGATCTCGTTCCACTCGACGGGCACGGCCGTCCGCTCGATCGGGATCGTCGCGCCGTCGCCGAGCCGAGGTCCGTCCGTGTACGGCGGGGTGAGTTGGACGAAGCGTCCCGAGACCAGGCTCTGGTTGAGGACGACGGCCTGCGCGCTCGCCGGGATCGACTGGGAGCGGTCCACCCGCAACTCGACCACGACGTCCTCGGCGCGCGGCGTGATCGATTCGACGGATCCGACTGGCATCCCGAGGACCCGAACGTCGTCGCCCGGGTATAGCCCGGCCGCGGATGGGAAGATCACCGTCAGCCGGTCGGTGGTCACCTTCGGCACGAGGAGGTAGGAGAAGACGGCCGCGGCCACCACCAGCAGCCCGAGGAACGCCCACCCCCACTTCTTGGCACTCGGATTCTTCACGGTATTCACTTGTCCCCCTTGATCGGATAGGGGATGCCTGCCTCGTTCATCGCGGTCCGCAGCGCGGGTTCGATCATCTGCGCGGGCAACAGGTTGGTGATGTACGAGGAGAAGAACGGACCGGACGACACGGCTTCACCGAGTTCGGTGATGTAGGGAGCGAGGGAGTCGATCGCCTTACCGATGTTCTGCCGGTTGCGACCGAGCACGGTGAGCGCCTGGTTGGCACTGTCGAGCGCCGGACCGAGTGCGGCCTTGTTGTCGGTGATCACGTTCTCCAACGACCGTGACAGCGTGGTGACGTTCGCGAACAGCGTCTCGACGGTGCGTCGTCGTTCCACGAGTTCACCCAGGATGACGTCGACGTCGCCGATCAGGTCGTCGACGGCCTCGCTTCGGTCGGCGAGCACCCCGCTGACTTGGTCGGCTTTCTTCAGCAGTGCGCGGAGCTGCTCGTCTCGTTCGGCGACGGTCCGCGAGATGGCCCCGAGACCGGTTACCGCAGGCTCCAATTCGGCCGGGGTCTGATCGAGCACGTCGTTGACCGCGCGCAGCGAGTCAGCGAGTTGCCCGGTGTCGATGTCCTGGGCGGCGTGCGTCAGATCGCCGAGTGCAGAGGTCAGATCGTACGGGACGCTGGTGCGATCGCGCGGAATCACCGACCCGGGCGACAACTCCCCCGGTCCGTCCGATACCAGCGTGATGACCCGGGTGCCGAGGACGGTGGCGGTGGAGATCGACATCGAGGTCCGCGAGCCGAGCCGGGCCTGATCGTCGACGTCGAACACCACGTCGACGTGGTCGCCGTCGAGTTCCATCGACGACACTCGCCCGACGGTGACGCCGTACTGCATCACATCGTCGCCGACGCGCAGTCCGGCCGCGTCGGCGACCTCGGCGGTGAAGTTGCGGCCGTCTCCGAAGAACGGGAGCGACTGCACGCTGGTCGCCGCGGCTGCGACGAGCACCACGACGGTCAGGCCGATCACCCCGGTGCGGAAAGTGTTCCGCCGTTGATAGCGCATCATTTCGGTTCGCACCTCCCGGTGTCCTGCCCGAAGACCGGGAGGATCAGGTTGTCGCCGCCCAACCCGTTGAGCTTGATGCGCAGCGTGCACAGGTAGTAGTTGAAGAAGTTCCCGTAGGCGCCGAGGCGAGTCAGCGCCTGGTAGGTGTCCGGTAGCCGCGAGAGCACGCTGTCGATGGTGTCGGCGCCCGCGTTGAGCTGGTCGGTGGTTCGCTTGAGCCCGGTGATGGTCTGCGCGATCGGCGTACGGGTGTCGGTGAGCATCTCGCCGAGCGACGCACTCACCCGGTCCACCGAGGTCAGGGCGCGCCCCCAGTCGTTCGAGTCGGTCGCCAGCCGGTCGGCGAGAAGCGAAGCCGATCCGATCGCCGAGTCGAGTTCGTCGTCCCGGTCGGCGACGGTGCCGAGCACGGTGTTCAGGTTGGTGATCAGGTCACCGATCACCGCGTCGCGGTCGGCGAGCGTCTGGGTGAGGGTCGCGGTGCGGCTCAGCAACGACTCGACCGTCGAGCCCTGCCCTTGAAGGACGTTCAGCAGTTCGGCGCTGAACTGGTTGACCTGGTCCGGTTCGATTGCGCGCAGCAACGGTTTGAAGCTGCCGAGCAGCGAGTCGAGGTCCAGCGCGGGCTGCGTCCGGTCGAGGGCGATGGTGCCTCCGGCAGGTAGCGGTTCCGGGGCGCCGTCGCCGTCGCGCAACTCCAGGTAGCGGTCGCCGGTCAGGTTCAGATAGCGGACCGTGGCGTCGGTGGCCTCGGTCGGTGTGTACGAGCCGTCGATGGTGAAATCGACGGTGACGGTGTCCTCGTCGTTGATCTCGATGCCGGTCACCTTGCCGACCTCGACGCCCGCGACGCGTACGAACTGGTTCGCCTCCAGCCCGGAGACGTCCGCGAATCGCGCGTGGTACTCGTGATCGTCGAATCGCACGTTGCCGAAGACCATGAGGACAGCGGCCAGGATCAGCGTCATCACGGTGACGAAGGCGCCAAGCGTGAGCCAGCGGGCGGTGCTCATCATCGGCCGCTCCCGCCGAGCATGAACTGCAGGATCGACTGCGGGACCAGTGCCGGGCTGCCGTTCGAGTCGGCGAACGGGTTGGCTCCGGTGTCGGCCACCACGTACGGAGTCGGGACCTGGTCCAGTCGGACGCGCGGCAGTTCGCCACAGCGGGGGCCGCCGGTGGCCGCCACCTTGGGCAGGCTCCTCGGGTACGTGTACGCCTCGGTGCCCATCAGGATCGTCGAGTTCAGGAGCATGGTGGAGCCATTGCCGCCGGAGACCTTCTCGGCTTCGGTGCGGGCGACGTCGACGCCTTTGATGAAGCAGGACAGCATCGGGCTGTACTCCTTGAGCAGTTCTGCGGTCGGTTCGAGTAGCACGATCGCCTTGACCAGGTCGTCGGAGTTCGGTTCGAGGACGGCGTCGCCGCGGTTGGCCAGACCGAGCGCACCGGCCAGCAGATCGTCGAACTGCGGGGTCTTGTCGGTGATGGTCGTCGCCGTCGTGGTCAGATTCCGCAGGGTCGTCAACAGGTCGTCGGCGGCGCCCGCGTAGATCGATGCGGTGGCCGCCCCGGACTCGGCGATGTCCTTCAGTTCCGGGATGCGCGCGGTGAGCGTGCCGAGCACGGTGTCGAGGTCGTCGAGACCGACGCCGAGTTCAGCTCCCTGCCCTCGCAGCGCATGTGCCAGTGTCCCGAGCACCTCGTTGAGCTTGTCCGGTTCCACCGCGCCGAGCAGTCGGGTGAGTGATTCGAAGACGGTGTTGACCTCCACCGACACGGAGTCGGCGCCGATCCTGGCACCGTCGGCGACACTGCCTGCAACGGGCTCGGGCGGATCCACGACATCGACGGTCTTGCCGCCGAAGAACGTGGACGAGCGGATCTGCACCTCGGTGTTGGCCGGTATGTCCGCGGCCGCACCCGGTTCGATCCCCACGACGATCTCCGCACCGCCGGAAGCCACCTCGACCGAGTTCACTTCACCGATGCGCACCCCATGCCGGGTGACCATGGCGCCTGGTTCCAGCGCGAGTCCGGCACGCTCGGCCGCCACGCGCACGGTCACGGTGTCCTGGAAATCGCCCCGGTAGGCGCCGACGACGGCCCAGCCGCCGAGCGCCAGGACGATGACGGCCACCAGCGCCCACACCCGGTGAATCGTGTTCTCGGTCATAGACGTCACCCGGCCAACCGCAGTTCACGGGCGCTGCCGTAGAGCACCAGCGCGATCACGAGGGTCACGGTCACGACGGCGATGAGCGACAGGCGGACCGCGCGGCCGGTCGCCACCCCGACGCCTTCCGGGCCGCCGCTCGCGTAATAGCCGTAGTACGTACAGATCAGCATCACCAGGAACGCCATGACGATGGCTTGCAGGAACGACCAGAGCACGTCGGACGGGATGAGAAACGTAGAGAAGTAGTGCTCGTAGACGCCGGGCGACTGGCCGAGCACGTTCACGGTGACAACCCGGCTCGACAGGAAGGAGAAGATCAGCGCGACCGCGTAGATCGGCGCGATCGTGATCATGCCTGCCAGCAGCCGGGTGCCGACCAGGTAGGGCATCGCGCGGATCGCCATCACTTCCAGAGCGTCGATCTCCTCGCTGATGCGCATCGCGCCGAGTTCGGCGGTCGTGCTCGCACCGATGGTGGCGGCCAGCCCGATGCCGGCGGTCACCGGCACCACGACCCGGATGTTGACGTAGGCGGACAGGAAGCCGGTCATCGCGTCGACGCCGATGTTGCCGAGCGTGCTGTACCCCTGCACCGCCACCGTCGCCCCGGCGAACAAGGTAAGGAATCCGGTGATCATCACCGTGCCGCCGATCAGTGCGAGAGCACCGCTGCCCAGGCTCATGTCGGCCACCAGCCGCAGCATCTCGGCTCCGTAATGGCGGGCCGCCCGGACCGCAGACACCGACGCCGCGGCGAGGAACCGGAACAGGCGGCCCATGCCGACGACGAATTCGTCGAGCGACCGGACCGCTCGCCGCGCCCGCCGGACGGGAGCTGCCTGCATGATTGTCATCCGCCGATCCCCACTGCCACACCGACTGCGGTCAGCACGAGATTCAGCACGAAGAGCGCCGAGAACGCGTAGACGACGGTTTCGTTGACCGCGTTGCCGACCGCCTTAGGACCGCCCGTCACCGACAACCCGCGGTAGCAGGCGATGAGCCCGGCCACGCAGCCGAAGAGAGCGGCCTTGACCTGCGAAAGGATCACTTCACCCGAGCCGACGAGCAGGGTGAGGCTCGACGCGTACGACCCGGGCGACACGTCTTGGGCGAAGACCGAGAAGAAGAAGCCGCCCAGAATGCCGATGGCACACACCCCGGCGTTCAGGAGGAAGGCCACCAGGGTGGACGCGGCCACCCTCGGCACCACGAGACGGTTGATCGGATCGATGCCGAGCACGTCCATCGCGTCGATCTCTTCGCGGATGGTGCGCGAGCCGAGGTCGGCCGCAATCGCGGTGGCTCCCGTTCCGGCCACCACCAGCACTGTGACCAGCGGACCGATCTGGGTGATCGCGCCGAATCCGGCTCCCGCACCCGACAGGTCGCGGGCCCCGATCTCGCCGAGCAGCGAGTTGAGGGTGAAGACGACCAGCACGGTGAACGGCACCGCCATCACGATGGTCGGCAGCAGGGAGACCCGGATGATGGCCAGGCACTGCGACCCGAACTCGGCCACCTGCACCGGCCTGCGCACCGAGGCACGGGCCGTGTCGGCGCACAGCGTGAAGAACTCCCCCACTCCGGAGACCAGGGCTTTGGCTGCTGCGGCTGGAGCCGTCACTGCACCACCCGGTACCGCAGCATCATGTCGTGATCCTCGTGATCGAGGATGTGACAGTGCCAGACGTAGCCCTGCAGGTCCCGGGTCGCCATGCCGTGCGCCGGGGTGGCTCCTGCGTGGTGACCGTGCATCGACGGACCGGGCCGCGCCACTGCGTGCCCACCCGACGGTCGCGTCCACGACTGGGTGGGGTCGGAGGAGAAGATCGCATCCGGGTCGAAGCCGAGTTCGTCGGCCGTCGGGAAGCGCACGATGATCGAGGTGACGTGTCCGCCGACAGCGCGCACGGTGTCCTTCCACCCGGATTCCCAGGACGCCGGAGGGCGCATCGGCCCCGCGTAGAACCCGCTCGGGTCCGGGGCCCAGCGCGTACCGATCGCCGGCTGCGGATGGGCGGCCTGATAGTCGACGGTACGCAGCGGTCGCCGACCCAGGACCCGGAACATCACCAGGTGCAAGTGGATCGGGTGCGGGTCCGGCGTGATGTTGACGATGTCCCAGCGTTCGGTGACACCCTGCTTCGGCTTCTCGATCTGGGGGTCCGCGTAGCGCAGGTTGTTCAGCGACATGATGGCGGGCGGGACACGCAGCTCGTAGGGCTGGGTGACGGAGACCGTCCGCACCCGCGCAGGCTTGGCGATCGGCGGTAGCGCGGCGGGCCTGCCGCGGCCGCCGCGCAACCTGGTCGGCACACTGCGTCGATCACCGCGGCCCGTGCCCGCGACGAACCGACAGAACCGCGGCATGGCGACCTCACCGAGGACCGCCGCTTGGAACGGCGGAGCCAGGTCGTTGCACAGGTCGACGGCCTCGCCCGGGGCGAGCGAACTGAAGTCGACGAGAAGGTCGAAGCGTTCCGCAGGCGCCGCCTTGATCGAGCGGGTCCGCACGGGTGCGTCGAGCAGACCGCCCTCGTTGCCGATCACCCAGAACCGCATCCGGTTGGAGAAGAACAGATTCCACACCGAGTACGACGCCGCGTTGATGAGCCGGAAACGGTACAGGCCGCGATCGACCTTCAGCTTGGGCCAGACCTTGCCGTTGACCACGCCGCGGTCACCGACTGCTCCGCCCTCCCACAGGCCTTCGGGGACCACCGGCGTCGAACGCAGCGATTGATGACCGTCGTCGCGGAAGATCTTCTCCTGCAGTATCAACGGGATCTCGTGATCTCCTGCCGGCAGGCCGAGCGGGTTCACCGGGGCACCGGTGTCGAACTCGTCGCGCAGGAAGTACATCCCGGCCAGGCCTGCGTAGACGTTGGCGCGCGTGATCGCCATCGCGTGGTCGTGGTACCAGAGGTGGCCTGCCTCTTGCCGATTCGGGAACTTGAACATCGAGGTGCCGTGGTGGGGCAGCATCAGCCGTTCCGGATTGCCGTCGAACTCGGGCGGGGTTGCGCCGCCGTGAAGGTGCATGGACGTGACCGGGGTGTCACGGTAGCGCGCGGTGACTCCGTGCAGGGACATGTCCAGATCCGCGGCGAAGACGTGCTTGCCGAGCTCGCTGCGGTAGTGGACGGTGGTCTGTTCGCCGACGTGCGCCTCGATGGTCGGCCCGAGGTAGGACTCGTCGTTGTAGGCCATCGTCGGCACTCGCGGCTGGTCCCGATGGAAGCGGTTACCGGTGGTACGCGCGACGATCTCGATCGGCTCCGACGGCGAGGATGTGATGGTGCTGGGCACCGTCAGGTCGTCGACATACTTCGCCATCGGCGGCGAATGGAAGATCGTCGGCCACTTCACGTCCGGCACCGTCACATTCGGCAACGGATCCGCGTTCGACGCACCGGCCTGTACCCGGCCGCCGACCACACCGGCAGCGGCCGCTGCCGCTGCGCCCATCAGGAATCGGCGACGATTCATGTCCGTGCCCACATGCGCCCCTGCCCTTGCTGCCGTTGAGATCTAGAGCACAGTACCATACGGTATGGTTTGTTCTATTATGAGTCATCGCCGATCATGTTTTGCCATCAACATCCTGGTCACAGCTATATTTGTAGTCCTCGCAGCAGGTCTCGTCTCCGTGCCGACGTCGGCGCGCGCCGACCCGAACATCAGGTGTCCGCAGCAGTACCTGTACTTGCACGACATGGCGGGTACGACTGCCGAGATGAGTCGGTTCGCCCGCGCCGTCGGCACTCCGAAACGGTGCTCGGCGGTCGCCGACTACGGGCGCACCCCACTCACCGACGCGGTTCTGGCCAGCGGTGGCCGGCCGATAGCCGGCTTCACGGCCGTCGACGACAGCGTCGCACAGATCGCCGCGCTGATGCGTGAGCGGCGGCTTCCGGAGTCTCGCGGATGGACCGTGCTGGCCCAGGGTGCCGGGGCACTGGTGGCGCAGCGGGTGGTGCAGTCGCAGAAGATCTCGTCGGGGATCGAGAAGATCGTGACGGTCGGACCGATCTGGCGGGGAACCAACGTGGGATTCCTCGGCGACACCGAAGATCTCAGCAGACGACTCGGAACCTACGACGCGGTGCTCGCGGTGGAGGCTCCGCTCATCGACCCGTGGTGCGCGGGCTGCCGAGAGCTCGTGCGCGGGTCGGACCTGTTGGTCTCCTTGCGGCGGAACGGGACTCCGTCGTCCGGAGTGCGCTACACCAACGTCATCTCGCCGGTCGACGGGCTGGTCAGCGATCCGCTGTCGGCCGCACTCGACGGTATGCACAACCGGATACTCGACCCGGCGCGCACCCGCGGTCCGGCGCACCACTTCGCGCTGTTGTCCGAGCCGACCGTGATCGCCGCCGTCCGCGACGCTGTCCGCCGATGACGCCGCGGCGCAGCAGTCGTCTCGGTGCCGTCGACTGGGTCGACGCCGCCTTGGGGTTGGTCACCGCCGAAGGCGTGCGGGGCGTCAAGATCGCGCGCTTGTGCGACGAACTCGGGGTCACCAAAGGTAGCTTCTACTGGCATTTCGCTGATCTCGACGCGTTGTGGGAGGCGATGGCGACGCGTTGGCAGGAGATCAATCGGCTCCGAGTGACCGAGCTGCACGGTCTCGCGGAGATGGCCGCCGATGCGCGGCTGATCGCGCTGTCGACCATGTTGATCAGCGACAGTCACCTGACCGTGGAGAAGGCCATCCGCGACTGGGCACGCAGCAACGAGAAGGTTGCCGAGACGGTGCGCAACATCGACAGCGAGATCTTCGACGTCGTCGATGGCACGCTCCAGGAGTTGGCGATGACCGCAGACCAGGCCCGGCTCCTCGCGGGCCTGCTCGTCTACGCGGGCATCGGCTACATCCACGCCCACGTCGGTCTGCCGACGCCCACCCCGGAAGACTTGCAGCACGCTAGATCCGGGTTGATCCTCTCCGGCGCCGACTGACGCCGCACGCTCAATTCGTCTCCGGTCGCGTACCGTCGAAAGCGGATCTTCGCAGCCTAGGAGGGCCTTTCTGATGAGTACGACGATCATGCCTGCCGCGTTCATCGGGCACGGAAATCCGATGAACGCGATCGAGCGCAACCGTTACACCGAGTCGTGGAAGGCTTTCGGCGCGGCGGCCCCCACTCCCCGCGCGATCGTGGTGATCTCCGCGCACTGGTACACCAACGCGACGGCCGTCACGGCGATGCCGCTCCCCCGTACGATCCACGACTTCTATGGCTTTCCCCAGGAACTGTTCGACGTCGAGTACCCGGCGCCGGGAGCACCCGAGATCGCCGAACTGGTGGCCGACGTCGTCCAACCGACGTGGGTGGGTTTGGACGCGGACAGTTGGGGCATCGACCACGGCACCTGGTCGGTCCTGACACATGCGTTCCCCGATGCGTCGATCCCGGTGATCCAGTTGTCGCTCAACGCGTTCAAGGATTTCGATCACCACATGGAGATCGGCCGCAAGCTCGCGCCGCTACGCGAACAGGGCGTCCTGATCGTTGGCAGCGGCAACATCGTGCACAACCTGCGCGCGGTCGACTTCTCGCAGCCGGACACCGGTTTCGACTGGGCGCACCGTTTCGACGACGCTGCAGGCGAACTCCTGCAGGACGATCCGACCAAGGTCCTCTCCCTCGACGCCCACCGGGACTTCGCGAAGGCCGTGCCGACCCCGGATCATTTCCTGCCGATGCTGTACATCGCCGGGTTGGCCGATGGCCGGCCACTGCAACCTCTCATCAAGGGGTACGCAGCGGGCTCGTTGTCGATGACCGCCTACAGTCTGGGTTTCGACTGCGAACTCGACCTGGCGGGCCCGACGGCCGGGGCCGCGGAGCTCCCCGCGGACTTCCCGGCACTCGACTCCAATCTGTAGGCACTGGTCAGACGGCATTCGCTCCCCTCCCTGACGCTCGCTCCCCTCCCGAGGTGAGCGAGCGTCGCGCAGTGACGCGAACGGGGTTGCGGTTCAGCTTTTCGAGCCCAAGGCCTCAGCGGACGAGGTCGTCGGGGCCTGCGACCACGGTCACTCGCCCGCCGTCGCCCGGGTCCGGATCTGGCAGCACCCCGTCGGGGTCGATGAGGTACACGTCGTGGCCGTCGAGCGTCAGCCGGCGGACGGCCTCGAGGAGCATGCGACGGCCTACGGGCCCGATCGTCGCGACCCGTTTCGCAGTGAGGGGGTCGTCTTCGAGTTCTCGCAGCACTCGTTCGGCGCCAGCGAAGCGGATGCGTCCCTGCAGTGACACGACCTGGACTGCGTCGTTCCCGGTGCCCACGATGCGACGTCCGCGAACCACCGACGGGCCGGGCGGCGGCACCTCCATCAGGTGCATTCCCATCTCAGAGGTGAACCGGCGGAACAGATCCACTCCCCGCACGCTGTTGCCGTGCCGGTCCAGGCGCGGGGAGAACGTCGCCATGCCCACCTGTCCCGGCAGTGCGCCGATCACCCCGCCTGCCACACCGCTCTTGGCCGGGATCCCGACGTTCGTCATCCAATGTCCGGCACCGTCGTACATGCCACAAGTGGCCATCACGCTGAGTACCTGGCGGACGACCTCGGCCGGCACCACGGGAGCCCCGGTCAGTGGGTTGACGCCGCGGTTCGCGAGCGTGGCGGCCATCATGGCCAGGTCTTCGACGGTCACCAGGAGCGAGCACTGACGCGTGTATCCGATGACCGCGTCCAGGGGCTCGCCCCCAATGATGTCGTTGGCGCGCAACATGTTCGCCAGTGCTCGATTCCGGTAGGCCGTCGCGATCTCCGACTCATACACGGCACTGTCGACCGTCAGCCGGCGTCCGGCGAACGCACTGAGACCGTCGATGATCCGCGACGTCCGTTCCTGTGGCGTCGCCCCGGTCGGACCAGCCAACGTGTGCGCCGCGATCGCACCCGCATTGATCATTGGATTCAAGGGTCGGCCGGTGCCCTCCTCGAACGAGATCTCGTTGAACGCGTCGCCGCTCGGTTCCACACTCACCTTCTCCATCACCTCGTCGAACCCACGGTCGGCGAGCGCGAGCGCGTAAACGAACGGCTTGGAGATCGACTGAATGCTGAACGCGACGTCCGAGTCGCCCTGCGAGTAGAGGCGTCCGTCCTCGGTGCACATCGCGACGGCGAGACGGTCCGGATCCGCCGTCGCGAGTTCGGGAATGTAGTCGGCGGTCTCCCCCGAGTGATCGGCTTCCACCGATCCGAGAGCTTCGGCTAGATAGTCAGGTATCGGCGATCGCACTCACTCAACGTACTCGGACGGAGCCGCTCGGCGCGGCATCGATCGACTCCCTGTGCGGTCACTGTCGCAGGATCTTCTCCATCGACTTGCCGCGAGCCAACTCCTCGACCAACTTGTCCAGGTAACGGATCTCGCGCATCGTCGGCTCTTCGACGTCTTCCACACGGACTCCGCACACCACTCCGGTGATGAGCTCCCGATTCGGGTTCATCGCGGGCGCCGCCTCAAAGAACGTCTCGAAGTCGATGCCGTCGGCCAGGCGACCAGTCAGTTCGTCCATCGAGTATCCGGTGAGCCAGCAGATGATCTCATCGACCTCGGCCTTTGTCCGATTCTTCTTCTCGGCCTTCGCGACGTAGTGCGGATACACGTCGGCCACCGCTGTCGTATAGATCCGGTGCTTGCTCATGCCCCTATTGTCCACGGACGGGACCGAACCGTGCGGCGGCAGCCGATAGTCTGTGACGATGTCGACCACTTCTGACCGCGAGAATCCGGTGGACGCCACGATGCGAGGCGCGCTCGTCCGACCGACGCGAGACGTCGTGGTCGAGCAACGACCAGTGTCGGCCCCCGGGCCCCGGCAGGTGCTGGTCCGCAGTTCACTCGTCGGGATCTGCGGCTCGGACACGCACGCGCTCGCCGGCCACCACCCGTTCCTCGACCGCGATTACGCACCCGGCCACGAAGCGGTCGGTGTCGTCGCAGCTTTGGGCGAATCCGTCTCGGGACTGAGCGTGGGGCAGCGCGTCCTCCTCAAACCGAATGTGGCGTGCGGACGATGCCTGAACTGCCGGGCCGACCGCAGCAACGCGTGCGAGAAGCTCTCGTGGATTGGGTGCGACGTCTCACGCCACTGGTCCGGCGCGTTGGCCGAGTATTTCCTCGCCCCAGAACAGAATCTGTATCCCGTCCCCGACCACGTGGACGATGCGACGGCGGTCCTCGTCGAGTGCCTCGCGACGCCGGTGCACGCGGTCCGGATCGCGGGCGACCTCACCGACGCTCGCGTGGTCGTCCTGGGCGCGGGAACGATCGGCGTACTCGCAATTGTTGCCGCCGCACGCGCGGGCGCGGAGCGCATCGTCGTGACCGACATGGACCAGGGAAAGCTCGACCGCGCCGCCCGGGTCGGTGCCGCCACAGGCGTGTGCGCCTCGGCCGCCGACGTGGACGAGCGGGTACGCACTGCGCTGGGCGGACCGGCCGACGTCGTGCTGGACTGCGTCGCGTCGCAGGTCTCGCTCAATCAGGCCGTCGGCCTCCTGCGTCGAGCCGGGACGGTCCTCGTGGTCGGCGTCCCTGCGCGGGAGGCGTCGCTGCCGATGCCGGTCGTGCAGGACTGGGAGATCCGTGTGCAGGGCTGCGCCGCCTACACTGAGGTCGACGTCGCCGCAGCCCTCGCGATCGCGACCGACGGCGGCATCCCCACGGCCGAGATCGTCTCCGGGACAGTCGCGCTCGACGACGTCGCGACGGCGTTCGACGATGCGACTGCGGATTCGTCCGGGAAAGTGCTCATCGATCCACGGAGGTGAGCAGTCCAGTGGGGCACGCGCTCAATCCAGCACTTGTCGTTCGCCACTGCCTCCGCGACCGACGTGGGATCGCGCGAACGCAGCGCTCACATTCACTCCCGCGCGTAAGTGGTACCGCTCAGCAGGTTGAGCGGTCCATCGGGGCGTCGATGGCCTCACAGGTACCACCCGCCCGCGATTCGGCGTCGTGCCACAGCTCAGATCAGGGCTGAACGCCTCGCTTCTTCAACCAGGTCTGCGGATTGATCGGGGTGCCTGCGGAGTTCTGGACCTCATAGTGCAGGTGCGGGCCAGTCGAATTGCCGCGACTACCCACGGTGCCGATCTTGTCGCCCGCGTTCACCTTCTCGCCTGCGTGCACGAAGATCTGCTCGACGTGGCCGAAGATCGCCGTGGTGCCGTCGTCCTGTCGGACCCGAATCCACTGGCCGTACCCGGAGGCCGGACCTGCTTCGAGGACGACGCCATCGGTCACGGCGTACACCGGGGTGCCGGTCTTGTTGGCGATGTCGAGGCCGTCGTGGTGGGTGCCCCAGCGTGAGCCGTACGTCGAGGTGACTGTGCCGCTGACCGGCTTGACGGCCTGCCCCTGACCGGGGCCGGTGCGCGGCAGCAGGTCGCGGAGCGCGTTGTCGAGGTCATGCGGCAAGTTCTTGGGAACCTGCAGGTCCTTCGGCAGCTCTACGCCCTTCGGGAGCTCGATAGGCGCCGAGGGCTTGGCAGCGACCTCACCGGCGGTGGCGCCGGCCAGACCGATCGCTCCGGCGATCGCGGCGACGGCTCCGACACGCACGGGCGTCACGGTCCGACGTGGCGGGGCAATCCGGTGGCGGCCTGCCCCGCGGGACGGCGGCGTGATGCCGAGGTCGGCGAGGGCCATGGTGTTGCCAGCGGTCGTGCGGTGTCGAGACACAGTCTGTCCGTTCTGAGGTAGGTAACGTTTCGGAAACGGTAAGGACACGGCGAGGCTACTTGACTAACCGTGGGCGACGCCAACTGATGCACGGTGTGGACGATGCCGATCGCCCAGACAGCGACCAACGAGATGCCGAATGGCCGGTCAGAATAGTCTCTGACCGGCCATTTTCGAGTGGAGCTAAGGGGACTCGAACCCCTGACCCCCACACTGCCAGTGTGGTGCGCTACCAGCTGCGCCATAGCCCCGTATTCTGTTTTCGCGCCCGCTCGGGTGCGCTAGCCAACCTACCGCACCGCGTTAACGGCAACCAAATCCGCTGGTCAACTCCGAGTCGATTACCACCGTCGTAAAGCACCAAACGCTGACTCACCCCGGCCCGATCATCGCGATCGCATTCTCGGCGAACGACATCAGGCGCGCGATCGGATACGCCTCCGAATCGGCGAGGAGGAGACGGCCCGCCTCCCATACGACAGCGAGGAGGATTCGTGCTGCGACTTCCACGTCGATTGTGAGAACACGGTCCGACCCGACGTCCCCGAGGAGGTCCTCGAAGGTGCGGACTACGAGTTGGCGCCCTTGGTCGAGGCGAGAGCGGAAGGCCGGAGTGCTGCTGTCGCTGAGCATGAAGACGGCGCTCCACAGGTCTGGTGACTCGTGAACGCGTTCGAGAAAGTTCCGGAAGGCGCTGAGCGCGATCGTCTCGACGGAGTCACCGTCTGCCGACGCGAGCGCCGCAGACCACTGCTCGATCGCTCGCCGCTCTTCCCGGTCGAGGGATGCCCGTAACAACTCGTTGCTGTCCGCGAAGTGGACGTACGCGACCGGGCGGGTGACTCCGGCTTCTTTGGCGACCGAATCGATCGACACCTTGTGCACACCGTGCGCGACGATCACGCGTAGCGCTGCGTCGAGAAGCTGCTCGCGACGTTCAGCCGGGGGCATGCGAGGTGCGTATCGGCGGGGCGACGTGGTGCTTGCGTCTGTCATGAGGCTCCTGAGGATGTCCGCGCGGTTCGCATTTGACAACGATAGCGACATCCCGCATTGTTACATTAACTGTAACTTACAGTGAGTGTAGGAATTGAATGAATCCACGAATTGACGACAGAAGTGACCGTGTCTGTGTGATCGGTGCCGGCTACGCAGGCCTGGGTTTGGCGGGTGCCCTGAACGAGGCGGGCATCGACTATGACCAACTGGAGGCGACCAGCCGAATCGGCGGCAACTGGTCACACGGCGTGTACGAGTCGACGCACCTGATCAGCTCGAAGAAGTCGACGCAGTACGCCGGATTCCCGATGCCTGACGATTATCCGACGTTCCCCAGCGCGGCACAGATGCTCGCTTACCTGCAGTCTTACGTCGCACGGTTTCGCCTCGACACGCACCTCGAGGTCGACACCCGCGTCACCGACGTTCGACCTGTCGACGCCAACGGCGCCGCGGGGTGGTACGTCGAAATCGCGAACGGCGAGGTTCGCCGCTACCGTGCCGTTGCGGTAGCGAATGGGCACTACTGGGAGCGCAACCTCCCTGCCTATCCCGGCGAGTTCACCGGCAAGCAACTTCACTCGAAGGACTACAAGAGACCCGCAGACTTCGGTGACGGCGACCGAGTCCTCGTTGTCGGCGGCGGAAACTCTGCCAGCGACATCGCTGTCGAGGCCTCGCGAGCGTTCGGCACCTCCGACATCTCGATGCGGCGCGGCTACTGGTTCATCCCCAAATCGATCTTCGGAATCCCGTCCTCACAATGGGACCGAGTGTGGATGCCGCTGGCCATCCAACGGATCGCCTTCAGGCAACTGCTACGTCTGTCGTACGGCGATTACCGTCGCTATGGGTTGGAGCGGCCCGACCATAAGTTGTTCACCAAGGACGTAACCGTCAACACGTCGCTCATGTACGCACTGCAGCACGGCAGAGTACGGCCGCTGCCCGAGATCGAACGGTTCGACGGCAACGTCGTGCATTTCGTGAACGGCGCCTCAGCGGAGTACGACACCATCGTGTGGGCGACCGGCTTCCATACCAGGTTCCCGATGCTCGACGAGACCATGTTCACGTGGGAGGACGGGCAGCCACTGCTCGTAGAGCACGTCCTGGTTCCGCGATTCTCGAACATCTACATCTGGGGACTCGTCGCGCCACGATCGGGCGCTGGCCAGATCATCTCGCAGGGTTCGAAGTTCATCGTCGACGCGATCGGAACCCAGAAGCGCCTCGACGAACCGCTCTCAGACCTGGTGAGCAGGTGGACGCCCGCCCGCTCATCGATCCTCGCGAGCTCCGCGGAGATCCTGTCCCGAATCAAGCTCGGCAGACGAGCCCTCCCCTATCTGGCTGCCCAATCGACATTCCACACCGTCAGGAGCTGACCCACATGGCATTGCCGACACCCACCACGAGCACACGAGCCGTGATCACCGGCGCGTCCAGCGGAATCGGCGAAGCGCTCGCCGAACGACTGGCGCGACGCGGCCACTCACTGCTTCTCGTCGCACGACGAGAGGACCGGCTGCTCTCGCTGGCAGTTCGACTACGCGATCTGTACGCGGTCGACGTCGACGTACTGGCGTGTGACCTCGGTGATCGCCCGGCGCGCACCGAACTCATCGACACGATCAGCGACATCGACGTCTCGATTCTGTGCCTCAACGCCGGATTCGCTACCTACGGAAGTCTGCACGACCTCGATCCCGACCGTGAGCGCGAAGAGGTCGAGGTCAACGTCGTAGCTGTTCACGAACTTCTCCTGGCCGTCCTGCCCCGACTACGTGCCCGCGGCTCGGGAGCGATCCTCATCACCGGATCGACAGCGGGGAACCAGCCCAGTCCGAACAACGCCACATATGCAGCGACGAAGGCATTCGCGAACACGCTCGCCGAGTCCCTACATGGGGAACTGCGCGGCTCGGAGGTCACCTGCACCCTCCTCGCCCCCGGGCCGGTCCGTACCGAATTCGCCGAAGTCGCCGATCTCGGCCGGCTGGAGAGGCTGCTGCCGTCGTTCGCCTGGGTCAGTGCCGAACAGGCGGCCGAGAGCGCAGTGCGGGGAATGGAGTCGGGGCGACGACGCGTCGTGCCCGGCCCGTCGGCCAAGTTGCAGAACATCGGCGGACAGCACAGTCCGCGATCGATCTCGAACCCACTGCTTCGGCGAATCTACGGAGACATGCGATGACCACTGTCTCCGACGACTACAGCTTCCGAGGCAGCGTCCGTCAGACGCTGCGACTCGCGCCACCGAGGGATTTCCTCTATCGCGACGCCCATTACTTGACCGCGACGGTCGAGATCGACCCGACACAGATGAAGCGATGGCTACCTGCCGGAATCCGGCTCGCCTCGCCCGCGCGAGCCGACGTGTTCACCGCGTGGTTCCCGGACTGCACCTACGGGTCGGTGTACCACGAGGCAGGCATCTTCGTACACATCAAGACTATGCAGGGCACCGGAATCCACTGTCCCTGGATGATCGTCGACGACGACGTCGCGATGATTCTGGGGCGCGAACTGCTCGGGTATCCGAAGAAGTGGGGTCAGATCGATTGGCGACTCGAGGATACGAATATCGAGAGTTCGGCGTCGCGACGCGGCGAGCACCTACTCACCCTGAACGGAACAGTCGGTGACGTCATCGAGGGCGCACCACCCATCCTCGGCAGGCCGCACCGGAACGTGACGGGGACCATCGGTCTCGCGTTTCCACGAGTCGTCGGCTTCAGACCGGGCGAGCACCCGATCGAGACGCGTCGAGTACTTCTGCGCGACTTTCGAATCGGCGGATCCGCACGCGACCCCATCCACCTCATGGGGCTGGGCCCGGCAGTGGAGGCTCGCCTTCACCGCGTGAACCTGACCGCCGGCACTCCCCCTGTTCCCTTGCGTCCGTTGACACCACTGTTCTCCATGACCCGACTTCGACCGAGAGTGCTGTGACCTGATGACTTCTACGACCACCACGCTGTCGGCTCCGCTGGAACTGCCCTGCGGCGCGACCCTCCCGAACCGCATCGCCAAAGCCGCGATGAGCGAACAACTCGCCCTGCGGGACGGCTCGCCGAGCGACAGGCTTCGACGCCTGTACGCGGTGTGGGCCCGCAGTGGCGCGGGACTACTCCTCACCGGCAACATCATGATCGATCGTGACGCCCTCACCGAGCCCGGCAACGTGATCCTCGACGACGGCCGCGCCATGACCGCTGTCCGCGACTGGACCAGCGCCGCAACGCAAGCGGGCGCGTCGATCTGGGCGCAGCTCAGCCACCCGGGAAAGGTGGCCGTTTCGCCGTTCAATCGCCGGCCCGTCGCCCCGTCGCCCGTGCGCAGCGATGTCCCCGGCTACAGCTTCCGCAAACCGCGTGAGCTCACCGCGCGCGACATCGACGACCTGATCCGGAAGTTCGCACGGAGCGCGGAACTGGCGATGGCGGGCGGATTCGACGGCGTTCAGGTGCACGGCGCCCATGGATACCTGCTGTCACAGTTCCTCTCGCCGTTGTCGAACCGGCGCACCGATTCATGGGGTTCGGATCCGGTCGCCCGCCAGCGGCTCCTGTTGGAGGTCGTCGCCGCGGTCCGCGACACCGTCGGCGCCGACGTGCCCGTGGGCGTCAAACTCAATTCCAAGGACTTCACGCACGGCGGGTTCGAGAACGACGAGTCGCTGGCCGTGGCGGTCGCACTGGCCGAGGCGGGGATCGACCTCCTCGAGATCAGCGGCGGCAGCTATGAGGAGCCCGCGATGACGGGGGTCGCCGTCGGCCAGAAGGAACGCGCACATGAGGCCTATTTCATCGATTTCGCGCGACAAGTGCGCCACGAGACCTCGGTGCCGCTGCTCCTCACCGGTGGCATGCGAACGCCCGCGCATATGGAGGCTCTCGTCGCCGACGACATCGTCGACGTCGTCGGTATTGGTCGCCCGATGACGTTCGTTCCCGACTATCCGTCGCGGGTGCTGGCCGGCGATCGGCCTCGGCTGCCTCAGAACCCGCCCACGGTCGGGTACCGTCCGGCGAACGGCTACCTGGAGCTCGCGTGGCACAACGATCAGCTGCACAGGATCGCGGCGGGCAGGGCACCTCAACGACGTCCCGGCCTGCGCACCCTGGTTCGATCGATGGCCCGAATCTCGAAGGCGGCGATAGCGCAGGCCAGGATCCCACGATGACGGACGGGCTCACGACTGCCGGCGGTCACCGCGTTCGGACTCGGGAAGCTCGACGGATCGACAGGAGCCGCTAGGAGGTCGTGCATTACGCAAGACTCACCGGAGGAATCGGCCCCGAGAGACCGAAGTAGACGTACCCTGGCCGCGGTGGGTCTGCAGGCGCAGACCCTTCGTGATCGACGACGACGGAGGTCAAGTACATGATCCGATGGCTCGCAGTCCTCTCACTCTGGATCGCGTCGGCCCTCTCGCTGATCCTCGTGTTCGGGGTCTCGCCGTGGTGCCTGTTTGTGACCGTTCCCCTGTTCACGATCGCCCTCGTCGGCATCTACGACCTACTGCAGCGCAACCACAGCATCCTGCGGAACTACCCGGTGCTCGGCCACTTCCGGTTCTTCATGGAGTCGATCCGACCGGAGATCCAGCAGTACTTCATCGAGCGCAACACCGACGGCGCACCGTTCGACAGGAACACGCGAAGCACCATCTACGAGCGCGCCAAGGACATCAAGGACGTCGACCCGTTCGGCACCCAACGCGACGTGAACGAGATCGGCTACGAGTTCGTTCGACACTCGATCGCCGCGCGGCCCGCCCGAGCCGGCGTCCCCCGCGTGCGGATCGGCGGTTCGTCGTGCACACAGCCGTACGACATGGCGCTCTACAACGTGTCGGCGATGAGCTTCGGCGCACTATCGGCCAACGCGGTCCTCGCGCTCAACGGCGGAGCGGCCCGCGGCGGATTCGCCCAAGACACCGGCGAAGGCGGCCTCAGCCCCTATCACCTGCAGCCCGGCGGCGACCTCATCTGGGAGATCGGCACCGGCTACTTCGGCTGCCGCACCTCCGACGGCCGTTTCGACCCGGACATCTTCGCGCAGAAGGTGCAGGAGCCGTCGATCAAATGCGTGTCGATCAAGCTGTCCCAGGGCGCGAAACCAGGACTCGGCGGAGTGATGCCCGGCCCGAAGGTCACCGCCGAGATCGCCGAGATGCGCGGCGTCCCCGTTGGCGAGACCGTCGTCTCACCGCCGTCACACAACCGATTCCACAGCCCGGAAGGCCTCTGCGAGTTCATCGGACAACTCCGCGACCTGTCCGGCGGCAAACCGATCGGCTTCAAACTCTGCGTCGGTTCGCGCAGCGAACTGCTCGGCATCTGCAAGGCGATCATCCGTACCGGCATCGCACCGGACTTCATCATCGTCGACGGCTCCGAAGGCGGCACGGGAGCGGCGCCCGTCGAGTTCGAGGACAACGTCGGCATGCCGTTGACGCAAGGCCTGATGACCGTCCACAACGCTCTCGTGGGAACGGGACTACGGTCTGAGATCCGCATCGGAGCGTCCGGGAAGATCACCAACGGCGTCGACATCGTCAAACGCATCGTTCAGGGCGCCGACTTCACGCTCGCCGCCCGCGCCATGATGATGGCCGTCGGCTGCATCCAAGCGCAGGCCTGCCACACCAACAAGTGCCCCGTCGGCGTCACCACACAAGACCCGAGACGCGCACGCGCACTCGATGTTCCTGACAAGACCGAGCGCGTCTACAACCTGCAGCGCAACGTGGTCGACAACGCCAAACAACTCATCGCTTCGATGGGACTCACCAGCTTCGCCGATCTCAACGCGTCGATGCTGATGCGGACCGTCGGCCCCAACGAGTCGAAGTCGTACGTCGACCTGTACGAGTGGCTCACCCCCGGCGAACTCCTGACCGACCCGCCCGATTCGTGGCGCGCCGACTGGGAGTACGCGCGCAGCGACTCGTTCGTCCTCGCCTCGTTGTACGAGTCCGAGCCCGACGAGTACGCCCCACCGATCACCACGACCGACGGACCGCTCGCGGTCTGACGGTCAGGACTTCGGCGGGTTCGCTATCAACTCGTCGAGCCAGGCCGGACCGTCCATGATCCCGTCGACCTGCGAACCGGCAGAGAGGACGCTCGGCGTCATGACGTTCCCGTCGTTCGAGTTCGCGAGCTGCGTACTCGACTCGTCCGCCATACCGCGCGCCTCGTCGACGAGCGCGCCGTCGGCGATGCACTTCTGCGAAGCCGGACCTGCACCGGCGTCGGCTGCCAGTTTCGCGATCTCCGCGTTCGACGGGTCGTCCCCCGACTTCGCGAACAACGCCGAATGCAGCTTCCAGAACGCGTCACGATCGTCGTTGCGTGCGACGCACAGGATCGCGCCCGCGCCGCGGGAGGAGAAGTCGCCCGACTCCGAGTCCGAGTCCAAGAAGTTCAGCATGTGGTAGCGGACGCGGACAGTCCCGTCGGTGACCTTCGCCGCGAGGGCGGGCCCCGAACTCGTCTCGAACTCCTTGCAGTGCGGGCAGTTGAAGTCCTCGAACACGTCGATGGTCTCCGGAGCCGTCCGCTCCCCGACGATGAACGACGCGTTCTCGGCGAGCACCTTGTCTTCGACCGGCGGGTACGTCTTGTTCGACTGCCACAGGTATCCGCCGACGACCACGGCGATCACCACAAGCACACCCAGCCCGATCAGGATGTACGACATCCTGCTCGACGTGGCCTGCGGTTCGTACTTCGCGTTGGTGCGCTCGCTGCTCTTGCTCACGCCCTCGACTGTAGCGGGAGGGGTCTCGACTCCGCTCGACCAGCGGGCGGGGTCTCGACTCCGCTCGACCAGCGGGCGGGGGCCTACCCGAGGACGGAGTCGACGAGGGCCTGGGCCTGCTCTTGAACACGCGCGAGGTGATCGGCTCCACGGAAGGATTCGGCGTAGATCTTGTAGACGTCCTCAGTGCCCGACGGCCGGGCCGCGAACCACGCGTTCTCGGTGGTCACCTTGAGTCCGCCGATCGCACGGCCGTTTCCCGGAGCTTCGGTGAGAATCGCGGTGATCGACTCCCCCGCCAACTCCGTGGCTGCGACCTGACTCGCCGCCAATGCGCCCAACCGCGCCTTCTGATCGCGGTTCGCGGGAGCGTCGATCCGGGCGTACGCCGACTCGCCGAACTGCTCCGCCAACTCGGCATACCGTTCCGACGGGCTCTTGCCAGTCACCGCGAGGATCTCCGACGCCAGGAGATCCATGATGATGCCGTCTTTGTCGGTGGACCACGGTGCGCCCCCGAACGTCAGGAACGACGCACCGGCGCTCTCCTCGCCGCCGAACGCGACCGAGCCGTCGAGCAGGCCGTCGACGAAGTATTTGAAGCCGACAGGAACCTCCATCAGCGTCCGCCCGAGGCCGCCGACCACGCGGTCGATGAGCGACGACGACACCAGCGTCTTGCCGACGGCGGCGTCGGCGCCCCATCCGTCCCGATGCGAGAACAGGTAGTCGACGGCCACCGCCAAGTAGTGGTTCGGGTTCATCAGGCCGGCGTCGCCGGTCACGATGCCGTGCCGGTCGGCATCGGCGTCGTTGCCGGTCGCGATGTCGAACTCGTCGCGGCGCGCGATCAGAGACGCCATGGCGTTCGGCGACGAACAGTCCATCCGGATCTTGCCGTCGGTGTCCAGGGTCATGAACCCGAACGCCGGGTCGACCGTCGGGTTCACCACCGTCATCCCGTCGAGCCCGTAGAAGTCCTTGATCTCGGCCCAGTAGTTCACCGAGGCTCCGCCCAACGGGTCGGCCCCCACCTCGACGCCGGCCGCGGCGATCGCCGCGAGGTTCACCACCTCGCCGAGTGCGGTCACGTACTCGCCGGAGAACGGGTAGTCGATGACGAGTTCGGACGCGCGAGCCCGCTCGAACGGGACACGCTGCACATCCCGCAGTCCGTCAGCGAGGATCTCGTTGGCGCGCGCCGCGATCGGTGTCGTAATCGGGGTGTCCGCGGGTCCGCCGCTCGGCGGGTTGTATTTGAAGCCGCCCTCGGCCGGCGGATTGTGCGACGGCGTCACCACTATCCCGTCGGCGAAGACGCCGGGGTTCTCGGCGTTGAACCGCAGAATCGCGCGACTCACCGCGGGCGTCGGCGTGTAGTCGTCGTCGACGGCGGTGAACACGGCGACGCCGTTGCCGACGAGCACCTCGACCGCCGACCGCCACGCAGGTTTGGACAGCAGGTGGGTATCGAAGCCGATGAACACCGGTCCTTCGATGCGCGCACGCTCGCGGTGTTCGACGATCGCCTGCGTCATCGCGAGCACATGCGCCTCATTGAATGACCCGGCAAGGCTCGATCCGCGATGTCCCGATGTCCCGAACACCACCTGCTGCGCAGGATCGGCGGAGTCGGGAGTCCGCTCGTAGTAAGCGTTTTCGACGGCGGCGACGTCGATCAAGTCGCCGTCGCGGGCAGGGGTTCCAGCTCTCGGGTGCGCCATGGAACCGATTGTGCCACCGGAACTTGGCTATTGTCGGAGTCGACCTGTCACCGGATATGAGGGATTGCATGCGTCTGCCGATTCCCGACCCCGAACTCGCCGTCCTCGTCCTGCCCGGCGGCACTGACTTCAGCTACCGACCGTTCTCGCCGGTACAGCCGTCGGCGCTTCGGATGTACCCGTTCACCGCGTCGATCCAGTCCGTGTTTGGCCCGCGTGTCCGCGTCCGCCAGGTCCGCTACCGTGTCTACGGCTGGAACGGCGGACAGGCCAGCCCGATGCCGTACGCGCGCAACGCACTCGAGCGGTTGGCCCGCGACCATCCGGAAGTCCCGATCGCCGTCGTCGGGCATTCGATGGGCGGGCGGATCGCCGCGCGACTCGGCGACGACGAACGAGTCACCGACATCCTCGCTCTGGCACCGTGGTGGCAGTTCGCCGACTGGCGTGCGATCCACGACCAGGCACGGGTCGTGGCGGTGCACGGCGACGCCGACACGGTCACCCGGCACCGACGCACCGCGAAGGGAATCGCCGAGTTGTCCGACCGCGGTCTCGACGCCACCTACATCCCGGTCCCCGGCGGACGCCATCCGATGCTCGACCACCTCGGCCTCTGGCACGGCGAGACGCTTGCGTTCGTCGCACACGCACTCGACCGTGCCCGTGTGCGCGAGGGCGTGTCGAGATGACCGTCCCCACACCGACGGCCACGCCGACCCCCGCGTTGACGGGCACCGGCCTCGGACGCTCGTTCGGCGCCCACCACGCCGTCGTCCACGCCGACATCGCGCTGCACCCCGGCGCGATCACCGGCCTCGTCGGCCCCAACGGCGCAGGGAAGACGACGCTGCTGTTGATGCTCGCCGGCCTGCTCGCCCCCGACCGCGGCGTCATCACGATGGACGGCGACGGCACGCCGGGCGGCGTCGTCGACCCGCAGACGATGCGCAGGAACGTCGGGTGGATGCCCGACGTGTTCGGTACCTGGGAGTCGTTGACACCACGCGAGATCCTCGTCGCATTCGGTCGACTCAACGGCTTGGATCGGGTGACGGCCGACGGGCGTGCCCGCGAACTGCTCGCCCACGTACATCTCGTCGAGTTCACCGACCACCCGGCGTCGGGTCTGTCCCGTGGACAGAAACAACGCCTCGGTCTGGCTCGGGCGCTGGTCAACCATCCGCGAATCCTGCTGCTCGACGAACCCGCGTCCGGCATGGATCCTCGCTCGCGCATCGAACTCCGAGCTCAACTGCGAGCGGTCGCCGATTCGGGTGCGGCCGTCCTCGTGTCCTCGCACATCCTCGGCGAACTCGAGGAGCTGGTCGACGACGTGGTGATGATGACCGGGGGGCACACTCGTGTGCCCGCCGCCGCGACCACCGCGCGTTGGCGGGTGCGTCTGGTCGGCCAGCCCGCCGATCAGGCCGTCGTCGTCGAACTCGCCGACGACGCGGCAGCGGCCGCCTACCTCGCCCATCACGTCGGCCAGGGCGCGCCGGTCGCCGAGTTCACTCGGTTGCACAGCGGCCTGGAGCGCGCGTATCTCGACCTCGATGCGGACAGGACGTGAGCATTCCATGAATCGCACCCGTTCGGTGAACCGCAGTGCGGTCTTCGTGCTCGCCGGCTTGGAAGTCCGCCAACGGATCCGTTCCACCCGTTGGCAGGCCACCGCAGGAATTCTGTTCGCGTTGATCAGCGTCATGGTGCTCGGATCGCTATACCTGACGGTGGCCGTGGCCGAACTGACGTACGCGGAATGGGCGGGCAACCTCCTCGACATCGCATTGGCGGTCGTCCTGTTCCTCGGCCTCGCCGCCGCACCGACCCTGAGTGCCACGGCGATCAACGGCGACCGGCGCGACGCCACGCTGGCCGTCGTTCAGGCGACGCCGATCTCGTCGTGGGAGCTCGCCGTCGGCAAGCTCCTCGGTTCGTGGCTCTCGGCCCTTGCCCTGATCGGGGTCGCGCTGCCGTATCTGCTGTGGGGCATCGTCTCGAGTCCCACGTCGATCGTGTTCGGTGTGCTGGCCGTGCTCGTGACCGCACTGATCATGCTCGCGTACTGCGCGATCGGGTTGGCGTTCTCCTCGCTCACCATCCGCCCGGCGGCGTCGGCGATGCTCACTCAGGCGATGGTCCTGATATTGCTGATCGGGTTGCCCATCGCATTCGGGTTCACCTATCCGTTGACCGCGCGGACTCACCAGGTGACGGTCGCCGAGCGCGACTACAGCGTCGACTCGTCGGTTCCCGGTTGCGTCCTCCATGAGACGGACAAGCGGTTCAACCACACCGAGTACACGTGGTGGATGCTGGCGCCCAATCCGGTCCTGTTGGTGTCGGACACGTTGTCCGCTGGGATCGCCGGCTCGTCCGACGACGATGACATCCGCGGAGCCTCCGGATTCTTCGCGTTTCTGCAGTCGGCGGCCCGCACGGGGCCGGAGCTGAGTCCGCAGACGTGCGAGAGCACCCTCGCAGCGGGCTCCTCCAGCGACGACCGCGCCGCACGACATATCGGCGACAGCTGGTACATCGGGCTAGTCCTCACGCTCGGTGCTGGCGCCGCGGCCCTGATCGTCACGGCCCGCCGTCTACGCGTGCCCGCACGCAAGCTCGGCCGGGGCGTACGCGTCGCCTGAGCAGCTCCCCGCATCCTCCCCAATCCCCGTATCCTCCCCAATCCCAGTATCCTCACAGACATGATCACCGTCGCTCGTGTCTACGATGAGCCGGCCGCCGACCGCGTGTTCGTCGACCGCCTGTGGCCGCGCGGAATCCGAAAGGACGACCCGCGGGTGGGACGCTGGATTAAGGATGTGACGCCGTCGAACGAGCTGCGGAATTGGTACCACTCCAACCGCGACCGATATGACGACTTCGTCGCCCGCTACCGGGACGAACTCTCGTCGGGTCCGGCCGCCGAGGCCCTCGACGAGTTGCAGAAGCTCGCCGACGACGGCGACATCGAGTTGGCGACGGCAGCCAAGGATGTCGAACACAGCCACGTCCCGGTGATCGTGGACGCGCTCAACCGATGACGGCGTCCTCGCGTACACTGAGCATCGCTCTGCACGCTTGAGCGACCTTCTCCGAGTCGGGTTCTTCACCGCTGATCACGTTCGCGTAGACGAACGTCTCGGTGATCCGTACCAGGATGAGCGCGAGGTCGGGGACGGGCAGTGGCGGAACGAGCCGGCCTGCGAGTACCTCGCCGTCGATGAAGTCCGCGACCCGGTCGACGATGCGAGGGTGGACGCCGCCCGCCTTCGTCGTCATCAATCGCCAGGCCCGCTCCGGTTCGCGGGCGAAGAAGTCGCGGAAGTACTGAGCGCCGTTGGCGCGGACCGCGAACTCGCGCATCATCGACGCCACGCGCGCGCCGCCCTCCCCCGACGCGCGGCGTGCGGCAGCATCCATCGTCATCTCGGTGAGTGACCAGATCACTTCCCCGAGCAGCCCGTCCCGTCCGTGGAATCTACGGTAGACGGTGCTGCGGTTGACGCCGACGAGCGCGGCCAACTCGTTCATCTCCACGCGTTCGCCCGACACGAATCGGTCTCGCGCCAGGGCGAGCACCTCGTCGGACTTCACTCGTCGGTCATCTCCTCGATCGGGTGCACCATCTTGGTGGAATGATGCGACAGGTTGCGACTAATGTAGGAAACTAGTCGCCAGCGGCGTGAGACCGCTCACTTTTCGGCGAACACAGTGCGAACCGACTCGATCGGCGCAGACGAAGGAGACTTGATGATTCAGTCCACGATGCAACACGGTGCACTCACTATCTCGAGTCTGGTCGAGTACAGCCGCCGCATCTTCCCGGAAGCCCGCACTCGCACGTGGACCGGCGAAGGCTTCCGTGACATGTCGTTCGCCGAAATCGGTGACACCGGCGCACGGATCGCCAACGCACTGACAAAACTCGGCGTCCAGCGCGGCGACCGCGTGGCCACCTTCATGTGGAACAACAACGAGCACCAGGCGATCTACGCAGGCGTTCCGTCGATGGGCGCCGTGCTCCACACCCTCAACCTGCGGCTCTCGCCCGAGCAGGCCGTCTTCATCATCAATCACGCCGACGACAAGGTGATCTTCGTCGACGCCAGTGTCGCCCCGATGCTCGGCAAGTATCTTCAGGGCACGCCGAACGTCCAGCACGTCGTCGTGACCAACGGACCGGCCGACGCGATCACCGCTCCGGATACCATCACGGTCCACCAGTTCGACGAATTGATCGCCGACGAGTCGACCACGTACGACTGGCCCGAAGTCGACGAGAACGACGCAGCCGTGATGTGTTACACCTCGGGCACCACCGGCGACCCGAAGGGTGTCGTCTACTCGCATCGCAGCATCTACCTGCACTCGATGCTGATCACGACGACGATGGGAATGGGTCTGTCGAGCACGGACACCATGCTCGCGATCGTCCCGATGTTCCACGTCATGTCCTGGGGCCTGCCCTACGCCGCGATGATGGCCGGCTCGACGCTCATCATGCCGGACCGTTTCCTGCAGCCCGAACCGCTGCTCGCCATGATGGAGTCCGGCGCGCCGACACTGGCCGCCGCGGTCCCCACCATCTGGCAAGGCGTGTCGGCGCTGCTCGACGCGAAGCCGCAGGACATCTCCCACCTGCGGGAGGTGATCGTCGGCGGAGCCGCGGTACCGCCCGCCATGATCAAGAAGTTCGACGGCTACGGCGTGCGCATCACCCACGCCTGGGGCATGACCGAGACCTCGCCGCTGGGCAGCGTCGCGCGACCGCCGTTGGGCGTGGCCGACGAGGAAGCCGAGTTCGCCTACCGCGTCACCCAGGGACGATTCCCGTCGCCCGTCGCCGCACGCATCATCGGCGACGACGGCCAGCCGCAGCCGTGGGACGGCGAGGCCGTCGGCGAACTCGAGGTCTCGGGCCCGTGGATCACCGGCTCCTACTACGACCCCGCGGGCAATGTCGCCGACGAGTCGAAGTTCCACGACGGCTGGCTCCGCACCGGCGACGTCGCGACGATCACCCCCGACGGATTCATGACGATCGTCGACCGCGCCAAGGACATGATCAAGACCGGCGGCGAGTGGATCTCGTCGGTGGAACTGGAGAACATCATCGCGTCCAACCCGGCGATCGTCGAAGCGACCGTTGTCGGCGTCCCCGACAAGAAGTGGGACGAGCGGCCGTTCGTGCTCGCCGTCGTCCGTAGCGATGAGGACGCCGACATCGAGGCGCATAAGAAGTACTTGGAAGACCTGGTGCCACGCTGGCAGATCCCTGAGCGCTGGTCGTTCGTCACCGAGGTGCCCAAGACGTCGGTCGGCAAGTTCGACAAGAAGCGTGTCCGCAAGCACTACGCGGACGGCGATTACACGGTCGTCGGCGATCCCGAGGCGTGAGCATTCGCACGTGCAAGTAACCAGCGGTACCGTAGAGACGGTCATCGATCTTTCCAGCGACAGGAGCACAACATGATCGATCAAGCAGTGTGGGAAGCGTTGCAGAACAACGATGCACTTCTCGGTGCGCTCCGCGTGATGTTCTCCGGTCTCCCCTGAGTCCGCGCATTACCCGATAGGAATTGACTCGCGACGGTCCGCACACCATCTCGGTGTGCGGACCGTCGCCGTTGCGCTGCCGGTCACCGTCGTCGGCGCGGCGAGGCGAGGCGACCCGCCGCCGCGTCCCGTCTAAACTCGCGGTGTGAGCCGCAGGAGAAGACTGACGCTGGTGGCGCTCGGCACCGTCGTTGCCCTTGTTCTCGGCGTCGCAGTGTGGGTCCTCGTCGCCAAGGACTACGCATTTCACGAAGAGCGGGTCACGATTCCCGGACCGCGCGGCGAGCTGCACGGCGTCCTGGCGCTCCCGTCGAACGACGGCCCCTACGGACTAGTCGTCTTCGTCCACGACGACGGGCCCGCCGACGCCGACGACGGCGACCACTACAAGCCGCTGTGGGACGCGTTCGCTCAGGCCGGGTTCGCGTCCCTCTCGTGGGACAAGCCAGGTGTCGAAGACGCGCCGGGCGACTGGCTCGACCAGTCGATGCACGATCGCGCCACGGAGGTCGACTCGGCGATCGCGTGGGCGCATACCCGCGACGACATCGACACCACCCAGGTCGGTGCGTGGGGTATCGGGCAGGCTGGCTGGGTGCTGCCCGAAGTCGCCCAGGCCCGCCCCGACCTCCGCTTCATGATCGCCGTCGACCCGGCGATCAACTGGCTGCGTCGAGACGAGTTCGCAGCCAGGGCCACTGCCGTCGCCGACGATGACTCTCCGGAGGAGGTTGCTGCCGCCGACCGCCGTCGCGCCGAACGGACCGCGCTGATCCGCCGGGACGCCGATTATCGCGCGTACCTCGACTCGCACGTGGACTCCGAGCCGATGACGCCTGCCCGGTGGGCATTCGTCAAACGCAACGCGGGCTCGGATTCGACTGCGGCGCTCGCGAGCATCCCGGTGCCGACCCTGCTCCTTCTCGGCGGACGCGACCGAGACGTCGACGTCGACGAGACCGACCGCGTGTACCGCAAGCAGGTGCAGTCGGACCTTCTTACGGTCAAGAATTTCCCTGAGGGGACCCATCGACTGACACGCAACGACATTGAGTACCGCGGAAGCGACCTACGTACCTTTGGACGGTCGGTTCTCGCTCCGAAGAGCATCTACGTGCCCGATTACCTGGACACCCTCCGCGTGTTCGCGAAGCGGCAGTCCGAGTGACACCTTCGCCGGTCGAGCGAAGTCGAGACCCCCACCGCCGGTCGAGCGAAGTCGAGACCCCCACCGCCGGTCGAGCGAAGTCGAGACCCC